>CAXTDO010000281.1:0-7510 GCA_964242315.1 uncultured Flavihumibacter sp. | reverse complement strand
AAAGTCCCCAGGGTTGTGGCGTTGCTCGTTGATTTGTTTGGACATAGCGTAAAGGTTTTCGACTCTTTGTTAAACTTGCACAACCCTCCCCAGGTGCCTACCCATAGAAAGCCCGCATGATCTTCCATCATAGCAATGACATCGTTCCAGTTGTCCGGAATCGAAGGATTTTGCCTGTAGTTTTTTACTTTTTTCGTGAAAGGGTCATAGCAGTAGATTCCCTTTAATGTACTTCCTTCATCACCTGCATACCACACCAACCCGGTTTTATCTACCGCTACTGCGCTCATCGGACTCTTCAAACGGGTCTTCCCTAACTTTACAACTGCGAACGAATCGCTGAGCGGAAACCAATGATACAAGCCCTGATCGGTTGCCATCCATATGGTCAAATCGGGCGCTTCCGCGCTGGCGGTAAGAATACCTCCTGTAAATCCATTTCTTTTCAGGGGGTCTACGGTATATTTGGTATACCTTGACTTCCTTTCGTTGATCCATTCAATTCCCTGCGACGAAGAAGAAAACCATATGTTGCCTGACCGGTCAATAAATAAATTTCTTTTCTTGCTTTTACTCAACCCATTCTCTGCTATCTGCTCCTCCTTGTAGCGGGTGAATTTTTTGTTGACCGTATTTAAACTGAACAAGCCGTAATCGGTGACCAAATTAAATAACCCGGGATATGTGATAAACCAGAGGTTCCCTTTTTTATCTGCTCTGAATGAGGGTATGAGATTTATATTCGGGTGTTCCTGGTTATTCCCGGGAATGTAATTCGAGAATCGTTCTGTGTACGGGTCAAAGAGCGAAAAGCCGTTACCGGTAGCTATCCATAGGTGTTTCATAGAATCAGTCTGGATATCATACACCGAGTCACTGGCGAGGCTGGCAGGATCATTCCTGATATGATGAAAAACCTTTTGGGCTTTCGTGATCAGATTGTACCGCAGAAGCCCTTCCAGCGTGCCTGTTTGGGTATTTTTTATCGTTAGCCAAACTGTTCCTTTCTCCAGTGGATCTGCGCATATTTTATCAACCGTCTTTTTTTTCCGGGTTATAACAGAGGCAATATGAGGCATGAAGCAGTCATGTGTATAATCAAACTCCATGAGTCCGTTCTCAGATCCAGACCATATATTTCCCTTTCTGTCTTTGAACAGGGGCGCCAAATAGGTACGGTCTGTGTAGCCTGATGTTTTCTCCGTGCCATAATGCCGGAATTGCCGGGTTTTTGTATTAAGACAGTCGATCGACTTTTGGTTATTTTTATCTCGTCTCAATATAGTGAGCCACAGATTATCATGGCCATCAGCGAGCATGCCTTCAATTTCCCCGGGAGCAAGGGAGTTTCTGTCTGTTGAATTTGTTTGATAGCAGATGAATTCATCTTTTTTACGATCATACAATCCTACGCCATGGAAAGCTGTACCTACCCAAAGTGTTCCGTGAGTGTCTTCGCAAAATGCTTTTATTCTGAAAGGATTCTTGTTGTGGTAAAATGGATGATATACCCTTGTTGTATATCCGTCATAGCGTACGATGCCATTTCTGGTTCCCATCCACATGTAACCTTCCTTGTCTTGTATAATACATTCGATATGTCCTTCGGGTAATCCATCCTGAATAGTCAAACGGTTTAAGCGAATTCCTTTCTGATCATTAATCTGCGCAGAAATGATACAACAGGATGCCATGGAAGCAAACAGGCAGGCTATTTTTCTCATACAAAGGCTGGACGTTAGGCATAATAAATATATGCAAATAATGCCATCTACTTAAGTAGATACATAGGATTATATTTTACCATTTCTATGTGATTGTCATAGAGCAGAGGCGGTATTAATTTTATCTGACCATTCTGAAATACTCAGAAGTGGATTTGAAATTCCCGCTGTCTGTGAAATCTTTTTCGTCCTTTTCATCCAGTATGTCCGCATTGTATCAAATAATCAAGCGCAGCAATGGGCTGTTCTATTTTTTATTAAAGAGAGGGCATACTTGTAAACGTTTACTGTAACCGGCTTTGATAATCTTTATGAACTACAAGGAATATACCGCCTCGATGCATTTAAGGCCTTTTATTGAAAAGTTCTGGACGCTCACTTCGGATGCCTTTGACACTTACCCGATGGAACAGATGATTACCCCGAACGCTGTAGAAGGGCTTATGATCACCTTTCCTCCGGTGGTTCAGAAGTTTGTTGTAAACAACCACCCTACGGTTCTGCCGGAAATGGTGCTTTTCTTGCAGCCGCATGCACCCTGGAAGCTGGTTACAGAGGGATGTTCAGAGATCTTAGGAGTGTTCTTCAGGGCAGGATCTATCCATACCCTGTTAAAATCCGGACTCACAAATATAGTCGGCCAGGTAATGGAGACGCAGGCGTTTCTGGGCAGCAGACCCGTGCGCATACTGGTAGACCGGGTTGTTGAAGCCCCTCCGGATCAACGCATCACCATCCTCGAGGAATTTTTTACCAGGCATTTTTGTAACCTTCCCCATCAGCAAAACAGGATTGCTTTGGCCGTCCGGCTCATCCAAAAATACAAAGGCCTGATGCCAATCGAAAAGATCGCAGCCAGTCTGGGCATCACCCGCCAGGCTATCGCGCGACAGTTTACGGAAAAAGTAGGGGTGTCACCTAAGCAATACAGCCGCCTGATTCACTTCAATACCGTACAACAATACCTTAAAAAATATCCCCGGTCATCATGGATCGACATTACATACAGATTTGATTACTCCGACCAGTCGCATCTGATCAAGGATTTTTATCATTTTACCGGCACTTCTCCCAAAGGATATATTGCTTTGGATACTTTTCTGGTGAACAGCTTTGTGAGAATGGAAGATGACAAAAGGTTTTAATAAGTGGTTTCCATTTTTACAATTTTGGTGTCGGGGGGCTTGGTAATTTTATGACGCATGTAAACGCAGAATTCTATTCGAAGACAAACAGTAAAGCGGCCGGATGTTACAATTGCCTCTCAAACCAACAGAAGCTCAGAACAAATTTATATGGTATCTCCTCTTACTAATAATTTAAAAAATCCATCCGAAAATGTCGGTTTTTGTCAACATTAAAAAAGCTATGGCATGTTGACCTTTTCACTTTGTGATCATATATCTATACAGTACGATCAACTATCGCTGCTGAAATAAAAGATTTCATGAATCGCATAAATCCATCCATCCGGTGCTGATATGAAAAACAGATGCGATGTTTCAGAGTGGTATCCGTATAAGTGCATTAATAACAATTTAAATATACAATTATGAGTTTCGTACAGAAGGCTTATTTATTGAATTTTTTGGCGCTTAGAAATCCCCGTCTTGCAGATGCTATAAACCCCCATGTGCCATTGGTTTCGCATGGAGTTCTCAATATGCTGGCTGCTACCATCATCAAGGATGTTTCCTCCAATATCAGAGATCCTGCGATGCAGAAAGATCTCCAGCAACACGGGAAGTATGTATTCAATGCTGCCATCAAATCAATGACATATGAAAACACCGTATGGTTTTCCGGCGATGAAGTTTCGTTAAATCCGCAGCCCGAACCTCCAGGTCGGCAGGCCTTATACGGAGCCGTATTGACTCTGGTAGCCGAATCCCTTACCTCGCCCGATTTAAAATCAACTGCTGATGGCTTGAAAAAAATCGGGATTTCTTTAATGGGATAGCTTCATCGCTTGTCGCAGATTCCATTCTCCCCGGCATCACGGTAATAAATTATGATCTTTAACTACAATATTTTCACTTCCTAAACCGCTTAACCATGAGTAGAGAACTAGACGTCCGAACCAAGAATTCGGCAAGGGTTACACCCGACAAATCCCACGCATTAAAAGCCAAAGCGGCTGACATATCCGGTAACCTGGCCGGCACCCACAGGATCAGCATCGAAAGCTTTGATGCAGGTACAGGCAATGCGGCTCGTGTGGTATCGTTGGCAGATACCGGAACCGGCAATTTTATTCAGCGTGCCCTAAATCATGTACAGACGATCGCGCCTGCTATGGGATTGCAGGCAAATCAGGCAGCCGAGTATGTAGCTGATCCTTCAGTATCCAAAACATCGGCCGGAGCGGCTGCAGTCAACCTGCAGCAGCGCTACAGGGGCATTCCTATATTCGAAGCCGCTGCCACAGTGCGGTTTGCACCCGACGGCAGCATCATTGATACCGTTGCAAAAGCAATAACCGTAAGCGACGAAAACGTAAAAATGAAGCCAAATGTATCCATTCAGGATGCCGTGCTGAAGGCTGCTCAATTCGTAACTGCACACGACCCTGCGGAGGAAGAGCACCGCGATCAGTTTGGACAACCAATGGTTACCCCTCAGGTAGATATTTCGGCTTTCCAGCCGAAAGTACGTGCCGCATTTACCAATCAACCGGATCAGCCGGCAGTTTTGGAAGCAGGTCCATTCGGAGCCGATATCAAGGCCAGCCTGGTTTGGTTTGCCGATGACGATGCACTCAGGCTGAGTTGGAAAATCCTGCTTACCATGCCCGGTTATGCGGGCCAGTACAATACCATCGTAGATGCCTCAACCGGCGAAATGCTATATTGCCATCAGCTCATTTCTGCTGCACTGGCTACCGGAAACGTGTATCAGGTTAATGGCGGCACCGAAAGAGTATTAACCGATTTTCCCCGTTCGTTATTTGAGTATGGCTTGCCTTATCCTACACCGTCTCAGGATAACTGGCGGTGGTGCAGTAAATGCCAGTCGCTGTATTTTGCCGGCAATCCCAGTCAGGGTGCTTGTGCAGCCGGCGGTGCGCATACCCACGCGGGCAGCTACAATTATTACCTGGTATTCAATCAATCCGCTTATCCCGGCCAGAGCAACTGGCACTGGTGCAACAAATGCCAGGGATTGTTTTTTGCCAGCGGAGGTACAGGCGGGGTCTGTAACGCAGGCGGTACACACAATGCTACCGGCAGCGGCAACTATAGCCTGTTGAACCAGTCGCCGCTTTCGCCCGGCCAGCACGGATGGCGGTGTTGCCATAAATGTCAGGGACTTTACTACTCCGGCAATGCCACTCAGGGATCGTGTCCGGCTGGCGGATCTCATGATGCAACCGGCAGCGGAGATTACAGTTTGATCTCCACCCCTTCCAACCTGCCAATAGGCTTTCCGGAAGACTGGGTGGGAGTCAACAAGACGGTTGGCAACACCACGAATGCCCATCTCGGCGACTCAGGCGCCTCCATGACCGGAATATCGTCAGGGGGAAAAATAAACTTCAATCCCACAAGTGCCACCGGAGATGATCAGAAAGTACTCAACATATTCTACTACTGCTGCTACATGCACGATCTGTCTTATCTTTTAGGGTTTCGGGAGGCGGATGGCAACTTTCAGATCAACGACTTCGGACGTGGGGGCACGGGCAACGATTCGGTAAACGCCCGTTCATACCCCGGCGCCGTATGGGGAACGGCCAACATGAGTTCGCCGGTCGATGGATCCAGCCCCGTTATGAACATGGGACTTGTTACCTCTACCAACCGGCATACTGCCTTCGATTCAACCGTGGTCTTTCATGAATTTACGCACGGTATCAGCGGCCGTTTGGTGGGCGGACCGATGGACAGCGATTCGCTTGCTGCTCCTCAAAGCGGTGGTATGAACGAAGGCTGGAGCGACTATATGGCTTGTACCATCAATAATGTAACCATTCTGGGGGAATGGATACTGAATAACACCAACGGTATCCGCGGTTTCCGCTATGACGCCAGTTTCCCCGATCATTTCGGCTCGCTGGGCAGCGGCCGTTATGCCGCTGGCGCTGGCGGACAGCCGAACGATCCGCACAACGTAGGTGAAATCTGGTGTGCTACACTCATGGAGATGAACCGGCAGACAGACCGCCACTTAGCCATGCAACTGGTTATAGAGCCCCAAACACTGCCACCCGCGCACGCCAACTTCCTCCCCGCCCGTGATGCCATATTGCTTGCACTCAATCACATAGTTGCCGCCGGCAGACTGAACACCAACCAGCGGGACGGCGCATGGCAGGGTATCTGGGCAGCATTTTGCAAATTCGGACAGGGTCCGCAGGCAACGTCCAACAGCAGCCAGCTTACCGGTAATGTGGCCGATTTTTCGCTCGGGCAAACCAACTGGCGCTTCTGCAGCAAGTGTGAAGGCTTGTATTATGCAGGCAATGTGAGCCAGGGGTTGTGCCCGGCAGGGGGCGCTCACATCCATACTGGCAGCGGCAATTACGATATTGTCGCCAACTGGAGCGGTGCACCCGGACAAAGCAACTGGCGCTGGTGTAACAAATGTCAGGGAATGTATTTTGGCGGCAATGCTACACAAGGAGTTTGTAAGGCCGGGGGTACTCATAATTCAACTGGTAGCTGGAACTATACACTGATCTCCAATGCATGGGGATCTCCTGCTCAAAGCGACTGGCGCTGGTGTAAAAAATGCCAAGGGCTTTATTTCGGAGGACATGCTACCCAGGGAGTATGCCCTGCGGGTGGAGCACATGATCAAACAGGGTCAAATAACTATTTCATTTGGGCGCATTAGGCATTCATCGGGTGATAATAATACGACTGTTTTATTTGATTCAGATTGATATGAAGATATGAATAGAGGGCTTTCCGGCACAATAGATACACCTCACCGTTGTCTAATTTTTGTAGAGGGGTAAGCCGGTTGAGCTGACCATAGATGCGCTTTAGTTAAACAAATATGGCAGATGAACGTTATATTGATATGAATCAAATCGGTTTTGGCGGGAACTGCCATTGGTGTACAGAGGCGATTTTTCAATCGTTAAAAGGCGTGTCGGACGTTAAGCAAGGCTGGATAGCTTCTGAAGGTTCTGCCGCTGATTTTTCCGAAGCAGTTTTGGTCAATTTCGATCCTGAAGTAATTCCTGAAGCGACGCTTATTGCTATCCATTTGTATACGCACAGTTGTACTTCCAATCATTCAATGCGGACCAAGTATCGTTCGGCACTATATACAGTTAGCGATGCGCAGGCAATGGAAGCCCGGAAAATTGTGATAAACCTGCAAACGGAATTTCATGAGCCGATCATTACCACAGTGCTTCCTTTGAGAGAATTCAATTTCAATAAAGAAGAAAACTTGAATTATTATTATAACAATCCGGATAAGCCTTTTTGCAGAAGCTATATTAGTCCAAAACTCAAGGTGCTGATGGAGCGTTTTAGCGGGGAGGTTAATTCGAGGCTATCAGCTTTCAGCAATCAGGAGGAAAGCTTATCAGGTTTGATCTGCTGATACCTGACGGCTGATAGCTGATAGCAATTCACACAACAATTTACGTGTGACACAACACTAATAATGCTATTTACTTATTTAAGCCTTACTGCACTTCAATCTAAATTAACGTGAATACTGGATCCTATTTACAAATAACGCTTGAGATAAAGTAACTATGAAATTTGTCAAAAGCGAGTCCCGTTAGGGCAATGTCATTAAGTTAAGGAAATGTTCAATATTCAACT
>CAXTDO010000280.1:0-7522 GCA_964242315.1 uncultured Flavihumibacter sp. | reverse complement strand
CCTTCGGGCAATGTCATTTAGCTAAGGACTGATGAACGCGTAACGGGTCCCCTCCTTTTCAAGGAGGGGAACCTGGAACCCGAACTTCAAAATCATTAACCAAATGAGATTGCCCCTTCGGGGTTTACCTCATACCCCACACCTCATACCCCACGCCTAATTCCCCTTGCCAAAATCAGGTGCGGTCTTATCATACCAAACCCGTTGTGTGCTCAGGCTTGGGATATCCTGTGCATTGGGGGTAAAACCTTCTTCGGTGAGGGCGTTGGTCCAGTTAGCTCTGTTTACTTCTCCCGGATCTGTAGTCCACCAGCGCCGAGGGATGATTTCGTTAAAGGGTTCGCGTGCATAATAGGTAGAAGTGTTTTTCGGATAACCCGTGCGCCGCACAAAAACGAATGCTTCATTGGGCAGGCGGTAAAAGTTAAGGTACTGCTGTATGTAAATTCTTTCCAGGTCATTACCGGCGCCCAATTTTACTTTCGGATCGTTGAGGTAAGCGGTTATTAATGTCTGTCCTGCGGCATCGGTTGTATAAGCCGCCCCTGAAGAAGCGTACACTGCTATTTCATTCATCATTTGGATGGAGGAGGTGATGCCACGTGTGTACCAGTCGCTGGCAGTGCCTTTTGTATTTACGCTGCCTGCATATCCTTTGGCAATAAATTCAGCAATATAAAAACAGGTCTCGGCATATGTTACTTCAACCGCTTCAAAATTTCCTAATGCACCATTCCATTTTGGTGCAAAGAACAAGCGGTTGATATAAGACATCAGGAAGTATTTGGTAGGCGTTCCGGGCATCGTATAGAAGTTGGAAAAATAACTGGCAACAGCCGGGTTTGTAGTCCAGTCTGCAGGGCCACCCTGGTATGCGATCAAAGGATCATTGATATTAATAAACGAAGGCAGCGTTGCATTGTGTTTTACTAAAGTGTCTTTAAAGCTTCCTACCAGGTCGTTCCTGCTAAAGTAAATACCAAGCCTTGGATCATTAACAGACTTCAAAAAGTTTATGATGGAAGTAGTTCCATAACGCGGACTGCGGTAGTTGATATCATTACCAAAAGGCGTGTAGGTAGTGCTGAAGTATTTTACCTGCGCATCGTTGCTGGCTATGGGGCCAATGGCATCCTGCATCACCTGTTGAAAGATCGTTTGCGTTTTTGCTTTATCCTGGTTCTCCAGTCGCGCAGCAATGCGAAGCTTCAGGGTATTAGCCAGCATTACCCATTTGTTCCAGTCGCTTTTATAATAGATATCGGAATTACCAAAGGTTTCCTGGTTGGCAAGTGCGCTGTTCTCCAATACCTGTATGGAATTGTCCAGTTCTGTTAACCAGGTAGTAAACAGTGTTTGCTGGTTATTGTATGCCGGGTTGTACACCCCTTCATACCTTCCTTTAACAGCTTCCGTATAAGGGATAGAGCCGTTCATGTCGGTTACTTTAATGCCTTGCAGTATTTGCAGGATGTAAGTTACTGCCGCCATTTTCTGATATTTTTCTTTATCAGTTTTTGCGTCTATCTGCCTTCTCATTTCAAAAAGATTCGGTAGGATCTGAAGGAAAAAATTACTGTACCTGTTGTTAACGTTGCTGGTAACTTCATAAGACTGGCTGGTTACATGCTGGGAGTAGCGAAGCAGTTGCTCCATGCCTTCCCATATCCATTCACCGCCCTGGTAGCTGACTATTTTATCCTCGGAATAGCTAAGCAGGTATTTGATATCGGGAACTGCCACAACGCTCGGGTCGGTGTTGAATTTGCCAAAATCTTTCGTGCATCCCAAAGTAAAAAATATCGAAGCTATAATAATGCTGTATAAAGAACGCTTAAAATATGTAGTCATGTTCTTAATTTTAAAATAATCCGTATTATATAATTTTTATTGGCCATCATCAGTAAACCATCCACCAGTTACGCCGATCCCTGCATTGTTCTCCTGATACCTGACGGCTGATAGCTGACAGCTATTTAAAACCCTATCCTTAACGTTCCGGTAATAGTTCTTGTCATCGGCAAAAAGCCTTCTTCACCTGAATAAGCGGTATTGTTGGAATTATTGGATTCAGGATTATAATGATAAGGCAACGTATTGTACAGGTACATCAGGTTACGGCCAACCAATGAGAAGCTGCAGGTATTCAGCTTTATTTTTGAAATAAGCTTTGTGGTGAAGTTATAAGTGAGCGCCACCTGCCTTACGGCTATCCATGAATTTTCCAGCACCCAGTAATCGGCCACCCCTGTTGAAGAAGAACCATACCTGTAATTGAACTGCGGTAAATGAGTAGGTTCTACATAACCTTTATCATATGCTTCCTTATAAGACAAGCCGCTGACATCTATCTGGCTGCCGTTTGGTTGCGTTACTTTTATACCCGGACCAAATACGCCGTCCGGAATGATGCCATCATCATACGTTTCACCGTCGAAAGCGCTCTTCCAAACGATGCCACCATGAGCCGCGTCGCGACCGTTAAGTGAGTTAGGAAATACGCCCGTATGTGTGCCATACCGGTAGGTAAGCAACGCAAAGTCGCCACCTATTTTAGCATCCAGCAGTATATTTAAACTGATGTTTTTATAACGGAACGTATTGTTCCAGCCGGCACGGAATTTTGCGTTGATGTCTCCCACATCCTGTATGTAATTGCTTCTTGCAGGAAAAGCGGCACGTGCATCCGGACGCCAGGTTAATATGGGCTTTCCATTATTAGGATTGTCCATATTAGCGCCACTTGAATTTTTTGCCTGGTACGGGGCAGAATGTATGGTAGTTCTTAATACTCCATAAGATTTACCGGTTATTGCCCAACTGCTTATTTCAAATACATTGGCGCCCAGGTTGTATTCTTTTAAACCCTGGTAAAGGTCTACGATCTGATTCTGATTTTTTGAATAAGTAACAGCGCTGTTCCATTCAAAATTCTTTGTTTTAACCGGAGATCCGTCAATGGCAATTTCTATTCCTTTGTTTTGAATATTGCCGGCATTTATTTTTGTGGCCGATATGCCCGTTTCCTGCGGAACATTGATGTTTAATATCTGGTTATACGTATTATCCTGGTAAACCGATACATCAAATCCAAGCCTGTTATTAAAGAACCGCATTTCCGCACCGATTTCTTTGGAGATCTTTCTTTCCGGCTTCAGGTTGGGCTCAACGGAGTTAGGAGCGCTGTACGTGGAAACGGGATAGTCTGTACCACCCGATGTTACATAGCCGTTGAGGGAATAGCCCGGGTTGATTATATAAGGATCTGTGTCATGGCCCAGGGCAGCAAGATTTCCTCTTATTTTGCCATAGCTGATCCATGCCGGCAGTTGAAATGATTCGGAGAAAAGCCATGACAGACTCGCCGCAGGATAGGCAAAGAAATTATTACCTGTTCCGTTTGTGTAAGTAAGCGCCGATGACCAGTCGCCACGCCAGGTAGCCTGCAGGTATAACTGATCTTTGTAGGCAATATCAGCGCTGGCATATAAGCTATTAAATACTTTTTTACCCGAAATACCACCGGATGCCACTCCTCTGTCTCTTGAGTTGGAAAGAAAATAATTGCCCGGATACACCAATCCGCCTGCTGTGGAGGCGGAGTTGAATGTTTGTCCCATATTCTGTCTTTCACCGCCTACATATCCGCTTACTTCAAAGTCTTTATGGATGGTTTTGTTCATCATCACCATCCACTTCAAAAAGTTGGATTGTTTGTTGATATGGCCCAGGCTATAGGAACCGCCTGTAAAATTTATTCCGGTTCCCAACTCTTTATTCTCATTGGTAGTATACAGGTTGTTGATATTGCCTTCCAGCACCAGTTTGGCCCATGAAGTGATGGTAGCGGTAAGGGCTATGCGCCCGAGAAGCATTTCTTCTTTGCGACGGTATTTGTTTTCTCCCGACCTGAACCAGAAATCAAGTGCAGGAGCCTTATTGGGTTCATTGGGATCACTGGCATTGGGCAGGCCGCCGAATTTACTGGTATAATTTTGCTGCTGCATCCAGTACTTCGTATCATAATTTCTTGGGATCACCCAGGTGAATAATTTTCCGTAACTGCCGCCGCCCAGTTCAGGAGGGTTAAATCCTTCAAAGGTGTTATAATTGACGCTCATGTCTATATTCAAAAATTTATTAAGCTGATGCGTCACCCGCAGGTCGTAACCATTTTTAGTCATATCGTTACCGTGCACAATTCCCTGTCCCTGGTTATGGGTATAGGACATCCTGAAAGTGGAACGGTCGTTTCCACCTTCCACCGCTACATTGGTATTGGATGAAAGGCCGGTTTGAAAAACATCGAGGAAGTTATTGGGTACGGCCACATATTTGGTGGGTGTTCCATCATAATTCAACACATCCTGGCCGTCCAGACGAGGGCCCCAGTTTTCCAGTTCCCTTCCTATCTGCCGATCAATGTAAGGCTTGCCTGTTGCAGGATCGGTAGGGAATATTTTCGTTCTCCAGTTTTCGTTGGCCTTGTAATTGGGTTCCCTGGTATCGGTGAAAAACGCTCCTACCGTTCCTCCGCCATACTCATTTTGAAAGTCGGGCCCTCTGTAAGGATCCTGTGCCGTTACCGATTGTGATACAGTTACACCAAGACCTTTGCGCGACTTGCCTTTTTTGCTTGTGATAAGAATTACTCCGTTTATTGCTCTTGCACCATACAAAGCTGCTGCCGACGAACCTTTCAGCACAGATACACTTTCAAAATCTTCCATGTTCAGATTCTTCAGGTCGTTACCAAAATCCCTCGTTCCCTGGAGAATGTCGTTTGGAATAATAACGCCATCCATCACTATGATCGGCTGGTTATTACTACTCAATGTTGAATTGCCCCGTATCAAAATCTTTGAGTTACCAAACAATCCACTGGCGCCACCCATATCAATCTGCACCCCTGCAACCCTTCCCTGCAAGGCATTGATAGGGTTGATCTCATTAGTTTTAGCCAGTTCTTCTCCTTTAACTTCGGTAACGGAAAAGCCAAGTTGTTTTTTTTGCTTTGAAATACCCAATGCAGTTACCACTACTTCACTCATGGGGTTATCATCTCTCAACAGGTTTACGGTAATCGTGTTGGTACTGCCGGTAACGGTTACATCCTTCGACACAAAGCCCACATTACTGATCGTTAAAACTACCTGCCCATTTGAGACATTTAATTTAAACGCACCGAAGAGATCGGTTACCGTGCCGGTGGTAGTTCCTTTCACAGCCACACTGGCATTACTTACCGGCTCGCCTCTATCATTCACCACCACACCTGTGATAGTACGATCGAACAATTTGTGATGATTGACTCCGGCACAATTTGCCTGTAAGGGAAAAGCTATTACATAAAGAAGGCCTGCCTGAATAATACAAATTTGTATTACAGACATCATAAAAGCAGTTAGTTGCTTTCTTTTCATGGTAATGATATTTTAATAG
The DNA here is from genome assembly GCA_964242315.1 of uncultured Flavihumibacter sp. Lineage (GTDB taxonomy): Bacteria > Bacteroidota > Bacteroidia > Chitinophagales > Chitinophagaceae > JADCRZ01. Next base: position 2,080 of record CAXTDO010000280.1, on the reverse strand, counting down.
TGAGAAATGTTCCTGTTATTAAAAGGATTTACAATTAAAAGCTGTTGTCAATAAAGAAACTTCCTTATTCTACAGTCTGTTCTGCACTTATTCCGGTGATTGAAAATTTCTGCATGAGCCGATGGCAAGAGCAAGCAATCTTTGTAGTTATTCTGCTGCTTTACTCAATTCTTTTCAAATATCTGTTAAATCTTATTAACAATACAAAAAAGACCGGGTATATTTTACCGGATAAATAAATGAAAAATAGCAGCTTTCATTTGCATAAAATGATTAATACATTCACTCAACTGTTTTGATTATTTTGCAGGCAAAATCTATATAAAAATATTAATATGGCAAACAATTTAACCGCAAAAGCAAGCATTAATATTAACGTGCCTGTTAGTAAAGTATGGAAAGCATTAACCGATCCGGCAATGATAAAAGAATACCTGTTTGGCACCACCACAACATCAGACTGGAAAAAAGGGAGCAGTATCACCTATTCCGGTGAATGGGAAGGTAAGTCGTATGAAGATAAAGGAGTGATCGTTGATATCGTACCTGAAAAATTATTACACACTACTTATTGGAGCGGCATGAGCGGTAAGGAAGATAAACCCGAGAACTATGCAAACGTGATTTATAAAGTTAGTCCGGATGACGGTCATTCGCTGATCACCATAACACAGGATAATATCGACGACGAAAAGCAGCAACAGCATATGGTAGAAAACTGGAGCAAGGTGCTGGAGAGCATGAAGAAACTGCTGGAAGAATGAGTGTACCAGGCGACTTGAATAGTTTTCTATAACCACAGGTCTGAACCATGATTTACATGATTGAAGGATTATCCTGATTAAAGTATGCCCCCAATCAAGATAATCCTTCAATCATGTAAATCATGGTTCAGACCTGTGGTTATAGAAAAAACTTAAAGAGTAGGCCACTACATTCAATGTATAACACCTGCACTGCATTAAAATACTTCAAAAACCATATAAATATGAGCCTATCCAAGTATAACGAAAAGCGGAGCTTTGATGAAACACCGGAGCCTACCGGTGGAAAAGGTAAAGGAGATACATTAGTTTTCGTGGTACAAAAACATGCGGCTTCCCGGCTGCATTACGATTTCAGGCTTGAGATGGAGGGTGTATTAAAAAGCTGGGCCGTTCCCAAAGGTCCATCCACCGATCCTGCGGCTAAGCGCCTGGCTATGATGGTAGAGGATCATCCGTATGATTATAAAGATTTTGAAGGCGTGATACCTAAAGGGAATTACGGAGCAGGAACAGTGATCGTTTGGGACCAGGGAACTTATGAACCGATTGAAAAAGCTACCGGTAAAAAAGCGCAGGAAAAATTATTATTAAAACAGCTAAAAGAAGGCTCTTTAAAGATTATGATGCATGGCAAAAAACTCAAGGGTGAGTATGCACTGGTAAAAACAAAAGGCTTTGAAGAAAATTCCTGGTTACTGATAAAGCATAAAGACAAGTACGCCGGCACAGAAGATATAACCCTTAAAGACAAATCTGTTATTTCAGGTAAAACGATAGAAAAAATTGCGGCCAATCCTGAAAAGATTTATGGTGAAGATTCCGGAAAAAAAACCACTGTCGCTTCTGCTGAAAAAGATATCAGGAAACAGGTAACTCTCCCTAAAACCGATAAAAAAAAAGTTACTCCCGTAAAAAAGAAAAAAGCTGATACCGCAGCTGCGCCTAAAGCTCCTTTTCCTGAAACCTTTTCTCCCATGCTGGCAACACTGGTAGATAAGCCAATAGATGAACCCGGATGGTTATACGAAATTAAGTGGGATGGATACCGGGCCGTAGCGATGTGTAATAAAAAAGAGGTGAACCTGCTGTCGCGTAACAATAAATCTTTTAATGATAAATTTTATCCTGTCTTCGAAGCAGTGAAACAGTGGGGTATAAACGCTGTTGTGGATGGCGAGATAGCGGTAATGAACAAAGCAGGCGTTTCTAATTTCGGCTCACGGCAAAACTGGCGCAGCGAGGCGGATGGAACCATAATTTATTACGTGTTGGACCTGCGATGGTTAGATGGTTATGACCGGTCGCATCTCCCC
>CAXTDO010000279.1:0-7523 GCA_964242315.1 uncultured Flavihumibacter sp. | reverse complement strand
TCTCTGTACCGTTATGTACGTAGCTGATATCTATCTTATCACCAGGACGCAGTACGGAAATGTGTTCTACCATTTCGGTGCCTGTGTTTACAGCTTTACCGTTTACTTTAGTGATGAAATCTCCTTTCTGTACACCTGCTTCTTCTGCAGCACTTCCTTTGGCTACATCCATTACGAATACACCTTCACCTTCTTTGATATTATTTTTACCACGGTCTTCTTCACTCATCTGGTCGTTGCCAAACATCACGCCCAGGTAAGCCCTTTTGGTGCTGCCATATTTAATGATATCGTTTGCAACTTTCTGCACCAGGTTAGAAGGTATCGCATAAGCATAACCGGCATAAGACCCTGTTGGTGATGCTATGGCGCTGTTGATACCGATGATGTCGCCTTCTGTGTTTACCAGTGCGCCACCGCTGTTACCGGGATTCACTGCTGCGTCGGTTTGTATAAACGATTCTACCGGTGTCTTGCTCTGGCGGCTGTTTATTCCCAGGCTTCTTGATTTAGCGCTTACAATACCTGATGTTACGGTTGTTTCCAGGTTTAAAGGATAGCCTATTGCCAATACCCACTGTCCTAAATGCACATTGTTAGAGTTAGCGAAGGTTAGTACGGGAAGATTAGTGGCTTCAATCTTTAATACTGCCAGATCGCTGCTGGGGTCTTTGCCAACAACTTTGGCTTTGAAGTCTTTTTTATTGTTAAGTGTAACAGTCAGTTCGTCTGCTTCATCAACAACATGGTTATTGGTGACGATGTAACCATCCTGGCTGATAATAACACCTGATCCTGATGCTCTCTGGTCACGGGAGCTGGGACGGCCTTCAGGCATCATGTCACCAAATAAATCGCTGAAAGGATTGTTCTGCATTCCCAGGCCGCCTGCAACCTGTTTGCCTTTGGTAAGGGTTTTAATGTGTACTACTGCAGGAGCTGCTTTGGAGGCGGCTTTTTCAAAGTCAACCATTGGCCCATCTGCGGTGTTTTCTGTGTAACCGGTATAGCGGGCATTATCTTGAACGGGAGAAGCAGCAGAGGAGTACGATGCCAGTGATTGATTTTGCTGGTATTTTCCATAGCCCCATACGCTTCCAATTGAAGTAGCAGTACTTACGAGGATTACTGCTGCTAGTGATCTTGCTGTCATGGCTTTAATTTTAAGTTTAATAATTATTGCACAACATTACAAGGGCATTCTGAAGCGATTCTGAGGGTTTTACTGAAGGGATTGTTAAAGAACGAATTTGCAGTTTTTATTAACCACAGAGAACGCAGAGGAGGAAACACAGAGGGCGCAGAGGAAACCCTCTGTGTTTCCTCCTCTGCGTTCTCTGTGGTTAAATTCTTCTAAAAAAGCAAATCGCAAAACTTGTCAGTCCGTTATAACGGATATCCGTAGGGCTTTTAGCCCGTTGACACCCTGGAGGTCTTCGAGTTCCAGTTCTTCCAGGTCGCCGGCGAGGATGTGCTGTTCCTGTAAATAATGAATATATGTGATGTATTCATTTACTTCATGCTGGTGAACATATACCAGCGCTATCTTGTTGGGCTGGGTAAGGCGCTCTTTTGAGTTCTTTATCCGTACTTTATCAATTCTTTTCTTGATCACCTGGTAACGGATGTTATAGGCCCCTTCCACATCAAATCGTTTCTCATCTTTCCGAAACTTTATATCAATAGGCTGCGAATGAATAAAGATCAGTTGCGTGGTTTGAATAGGTACCGGTAACTCTGCCAGCAGTGAATGAGAATGTTTGGCAATTGCAGCCATGGAGTTCAGTTGCAATAAACGGAGGTTCTTTAAATATATATCTTTAAAGGGTCTGTCGGGCGTAACAGACTGGCCAATGTAAATATCATACTCCACGCCGTCGGTTCTGAACTTTTCAAAATAACAGGGATAAGCCTGCTGAATCTCCCGTTTCATCAGTTCCATGTGATTATTAACAGCAGCAATAACGGTGTTCATCGACGTTTCGAGCAAGGCCCTGTTTTCGTTGGCAATACCTTCTTTTACATCTATGGCATCGAAATAATTTTCCATGATCCGCTCCGCGGCAGGATCACCCTCTTTAAACTGTTGTAAGAAAGGAGCGATATTGTTTTCCAGGAAATCATTCAGCTTTGTTTCCTGGTTAAATCCTTGCGGATTGTTTATAAGGTCAAGGTATTTTTGAGTTAAAAATATTTTTTCATCAATCAGTCCGAAACCTGAATGTTTTTTGAGGTCATGAAGCATTTTCAGTAACACAGTAAACTGTACCTGCAGGTCTTTGTTCAAGGCGGCGTTTCGTTCAATGGATGAATTGCGTATGTCAACTGCGCCATACAGAGGGTATACATTTTCAAACTCGATTTCTTCCAGTTCCGCAGGTTCGTCGCCAATGTGCTTGTCACGCAGATAGTGCCAGGCTACTTCATTGAACTTCCATTGAACGGATGGCTGCAAAGAAGTGAATTTTTCTTTCACAACCCGCTCTATGCCATCGTTGAATTCATCAATGTTGTTTTTTAGCAATTGCGAAAGCAGCGCCATCGCAGGATCAAGCCTGGAAAGCATGTCTTCGTTCAATATATCCTTCGTTAAACTGTACACTTCCAGTACTCCTTCCAGCAAGTTGTTATAAAACAGTGGAACAAGCGCATATGCCTTTACACCGGCGGCCCTTAACATTTTAAGATAGATCTGCCTTGACTCATCTTCAACAGTTATTTCAGGGAAGAATATCAGTTTAGGCTTTTTGAAATAATTTTCTGCTAAAGAGAGATAAGCCAGTTCAGCTACTCCCTGTTCCTTACCCGCTTTTATAAGTATGCTGTTCAGGCATGTGGCATCATTAAATACCAGCTTGTCGTTAACTTTTAATACGGGAATGATTCCGAATTTAATCTCATCGCTTCCTACAAGGCCCTTCAATGAATCTATTACGCTGGAATAATATAATCCTTCTTCAAACGAAGAACGGTTTAATATAATGCTTCTTATATTTTCAATAGACTGCTGCGAGGTCACTTCCGTAATGCTGGCTATTCCAAATCCCTCAAAGCGGAACATACTGAGTGGTATAATTTTTTCTACCAGTGCAATCATTTCGTGATGATCATGCCCTATAGACTGCAACGTTTCCAGCTTAAGTTCAGGTAATGGCGCATCATGATACACTTCGATAAACCGGCGATCGAAATTCATTTTAAAATACCGCAGCAGTCCCGATTTTTCATCTTTTACAGAATGAATGATCTCCTGTTTAAAGAAAGAAAAAATGTTATAACATTTTTCAAGTATAAGAGAGTAACTAAATTCCAACTGGTTGTACCTGATCTTTTCCCTTTTCTCTGCTACTACTTCCTTTGGCAGCTTTCCCTGTGTCATGTGAGACGCCATGTTAAAATAAGCATTAGTGCTATAAAATATCACGGGACGTAGCGGCATACATAAAGCCCAGTATTGAAGTTCTTCGTCTTCTACCAGTGGAGAAAGAACACTATAAATCAGTTCCAGCAGTGGTTCATGGTCTTTAATAAATTCCATATTAACCGCGCCTAACAACTCAGGATGTTGTTCGTATTTATCAATGATATAGGAAAGAAGCCTTGATTTGTTACCCGAACTTTTTTCTTTCAGTTTCTTAATATAATGTAAAAATGGCCGGAATGAAAGTATCGATTCCGCCGCTGACGGCTGGAGGTATGCTGAGGCCAGATCAAGTATAGTTGTATGCATAGTTAAAAGCGTAAGCCCATTGTAAAATAAGGATACCATCCTTCAGGCGAATTCGCCATTACAAAGTTAAACGCTATGAGTGACGCAGGGGCAAAATAAATGCCGGCTCCCAATCCATTATGCCATTTGCCAGAATGTTCATCTTTCACCCATACCCGGCCAATATCCCACAAGGTTGTTACGCCAAATTGTCCGGGTACAATATAACTGGCAACATCGGCCACTTTAATCCGCAATTCCAGGTTGTTGTAAAAACTGTGTTGCCCGGCAAAACGGTATTGACGGTAGCCCAGCAGATTTTCCTGTCCGCCGATAAAGGCCGACTGGTAAAAAGCTGTTTGTCCAACACTGAGTGTGCCACCGAATCTTTCTGCAAGCACCAGGGTCGATCTTGCGTTCAGGCTTTTGTATACGGCAAACTCGGGAATTATTTGTGCAAAGGACTTAGCCGCAGGCACCATACCTTTATAAGCGTTCAATTTAATGTTCACATAGCTTCCCCATAGTGGCAGCACCTTATTACTGCGTTTGTCATTGGTATAATTCAACGCAACACCGAGGTGCCATTTTTCTTTATTGTAAGTGAGGCTATCATAAGAAGTAATTTTTGTGTTAGTAATAAATCGTCCGCCATTATCATCAGCATCCAGTGCATAATAGTAAAAAGAGGGTCCGATGCTAACGGAGGCGCCTTTACCGCTCCGCCAGCGCAAGGCAGGGTCTATCTGGTAAGTATTGAAACGGGTACGGTAGAATCTTTTAAAATTGCCGGTTTTATTGAAGATGGTCTCATTACCCAGTCCGAAAAAGTTGATGGTGTTATTGGGAGCTCTTGCCAGCGCCTGCATCGTAACATCGGCATTTCCTAAAGCGTGTATCCATTCACCATTGTAACTAATGCGGAAAGCCTTTGTTGAAAACGAATGTGTAGCGGTTAACTGTTGTGAGCTTGCATATGGAAATTTACGAAAGCCTTCCTGTTTGGTAAATTTAAAACCTGCGCCAAGCAGTAGTCCGTCGTCGTAATTGAGGCCTGCGCTGAATACCGGCATCCACACATTATAGAGATTCACCGGGGTAAATGCAGTGTTTGCGCTATCGTTTGATAAGTGCTTCCTGATTTTTGAGATTTCACCTGTGTAGGAAGATGCATTGTTTCTATCGTACAATTGCACCTTGTTTTTTGATGCAATTACCGAATATACTTTAGCATCATTACCACCGATAATGCGTAACCTGATAGGAGAGGTTTTGTTATTAAGCACTACGCCGTCATTACCGTTATGTATAAAAAGCCTTACTTCTTTGGTAAGTGAAGGATCAAATGTTTTATTCATCAGCTCGTCCTTTACCTCGCCTTCTTTGGAAAGTTTATGAATTACTATGTTAAGGCTTCCGTTCAGTGTGTCGCTTATCTGTACCAGTTCATTTTTATCGGTGGTTTGAATGTCTACTCTTTTTTGAAGGAAGCGATAAAACCGGTCCATTACTATCGGCACGCGGTTCCGTCTCGACTTAAGTTTTGCCAGCAATACATCATGCCTTAAACTATAAGATTGTTTGGGCAATCGCAGCAAAGCAGCTTCCAGTACGGAATCCGTAACGGCTTTCTTAAAGTTTTCAGCCTCTTTCATCCAGTCATTATAGTTGATCTGAAAATCGGGATAGGCATTAACAAAATTTGTTTTAGACATCAGCCATTTTACATGGCTCACTTCGGCATCAAAATTCCTAAGCGTAGGAAGTATATAATCCTTTGAGGCGATCTTCGGAAAAACACCTTCCGTTACATGAAATACCTGGTCGCGGTCGCGTGAAACGCCCAGGTATCTTTTACCTGATTCATTTCCTTTATCAAACCATCGCCACTGATCGGCATGCCGATCCCAGTCACCCAGTAACATATCCAGCATCCGGTTACGTAGAAATTCTTTTCCTTCCAGCCTGTTGTCATTGTCTTTAACGAGGTTCTTTTTCAATTTTTCGGAATTGTCTGATTTTCCCAATGGCTCCCGTTCTTCCAGTAATACGACCAGGTTGGTAAATTTATTAGAGTACATGCCCAGATTTTTGGATGGAGCCAATACTCCGATCACCGGATTGGCATGGGGCAGGTTAACCGCATTAGCAATCGGTGGTACAACCAGCGCAGAAAACGGGTGCTGGGCGCTTGTTACATCATCCAGCCAGTCTTTTGCAAAAGTTCCTCTCAGGCCTTCAGGCAGCAGGGCGTCCGGACTTTTCTCAACACTACGGATTACCCATTCATTGTCCTTTTTATCTGCAAGTCGCAAAGATTTAGACTGCATGCCTCCCCCCAGTTGCAGCGGTGTAAGGCCGCCTTTGATGGTAGAAAGTTGAATTACCGGGAGCTTAACCGGCTCCGCCCATTCCTTCCTGTAATTTTCACCAAATAAGAACCTGCGGAGTTTTCCTGCTTCGTTATACGAAGGATGAACTTTCACAATGATACTATCGCCAATAAGGTCTTTATAACCGGCAGCTTCTTTTTCAGTTACCTGCCGGTATGGAATTGTGTAGGTAAACGCCTTTGTAATGGTATCGGCTGAATAGGCGTAATAGGTTACTTTTATGTCACTACCTGCTACCTGATCCATTACAACATAGCCCTGGGTAGCTTTGGCAAACAGGGATTGTTTGGGCTGCCGGGCATTGGTACGTTTAGCGCCTGCGCCGCTGACAACCTGAATTTGTTCATCTTTAATAAACTGAAGGCCATGCTCATGACCAGCTACATGAACCAGGTTGGGAAAGTTATTAAACACGCCGTCTACCCGCTTTATCATGTCTTTGTAAAGGGGATGTTTGAGGTCTTCAGGGTTCGCCAGGAAGGAGCGCAGGAGCGGGTAAAGAGATCCTATAACGGGTAACGGAATATAGAGGTTTTTATTAAGGGATGCCAGTGGGAATATATGGTCTTTCCAGGTGTATTTGCCTCCATGAATACCAAAGCTTTGAAAAGGATGATGTGAAGCCAGCAGGATCATTTTATTCCTGTTTTTATAGCGAAGCTCATCGAGCCTGGCCAGCACTTCGCCCTTGGTGGCGCAATCGCAGTCGCCGTCAGGGTTGGTTTTATTAAATGGATACAGCCACCATTCACTGTCGAAAGCAATGATGGTAAGGTTGTCAGTAAGATCGATGGCTACCGGGTCGGGGCAGCCGTTGGCGGGGATTAATTTTAGCAACGAATCTCCCTGCTCCTCCAAAAACTGCCATTGGCGTTTAATTTTCGCCAGGCCTTTTGGTCCCATTTTATCCCAGTCGTGATTACCGGGTATGAAATATACGGATGCGCCTTTTGCCCGCATGGGCTTGTACTGTGATGCCAGTATTTCACGTGAGCGCTGCTCTTCTTTACTGCCGGTTAATCCGAATCCACGGGGATAGATATTATCACCCAGGTACATTACTGTAGTTTTGTTTGGGATGATCTTATCCGCAGCATCCAGCAAAGCTTTCTGCTGCGTTGCGTTCATCTCGCCGGCATCGCCGATAAAGATAACGCGATAACGGATACTGTCCTGGCCCAGACCTGTTACAAAAAAACCAAGTGTAAAAGCGAGGATATTCAGTAGTAACTTCATCTGGTTAGGGTAATGTCATTTAGTTTAGAAAATATTCAATATTCAACAAACAATACTCAATGTTCAATCAATGTCGTTGACTTAAGAAGAAAATACTCAATATTCAACTATCAATATTCGATTCCCAATGAAGAACTCTTGACAAAATGACCACTGTCTTAATTGAAAATTGATAGTTGAAAATT
>CAXTDO010000278.1:3401-7525 GCA_964242315.1 uncultured Flavihumibacter sp. | reverse complement strand
ATTCCGAGAGGCGCGACCATGTCGATACGAGAAACACCTCTTTAACAGCCACGACATTCTCCACATTCTTCATTTTTAGCTTAAAATCCACAAATGCTATATTTTGCCACAGCCCAGTCATTAGCCTGTTTCATTTGAGGAGTACCTACCAGTCTTGCCCCTATAACATCAAACAATTCGTGCGAAAGCTTTTCCAACTGCGAATTGGATGTTGCTTCTTTTATAATACCTGCCACCATGAGGGAATCTTTGCCTTGGGAGAAACACATACCCGCCGGTAATAACATTATTATAAAAATGTTAATTTGTAAAAAGGTGGTAAATTTTCTAATATTTGTATGGTTTTTTGTATTCATGCCTCGAATATAAATAACGATCCTCTTATTTTGGCTTTTTTCTGGAAGAGATGAAAAGTGGCTGTACAGCACATGAAGCTAAATTCATCTCCGCTCCACTTAATTATCTTCTTAAAAATTCGTCACATACTTCAGTTCATTCGTCACAACACTTTACAAAGCGTTTGCTAAGATCACAACTTGCACGCATTATCAATCAAATGGCAATAGTTTCCTATTACCAATTATCATTAAAAACTACCGTTTAATACTAAACAATGTTCTATGTATTACAAAGTACCTAATTTTGAACTGTAATACTTAATATCAAGTACTAAAAACAACAGCTATGAATAAAATAATCATCGTTCTCGCCGCAATCCTGTTCAAATTTTCTCTTTTTAGTACAGCACAAGTCATAGATGGTTCCATAAGCGGTTCCATCGTTGATAAGAATGCGAAAGTGCTGGAAGCTGCCAGCATTTCGCTCTTAAAAGCCAAAGACTCATCCGTAGTGAAAATGAGCGCTTCTGATAAAAAGGGCCATTTCATGTTTAGGAATTTAACTTACGGTAAATATGTAATATCTGTTTCTGCTATCGGCTTTCAAAAGAGCGTTTCTGCAATTGTAGAAATCTCACCAAACAGTTCTATCATAAATTTAAAACCGATTATACTGGAAACGCAGGCACGATCTCTAAATACAGTAATCGTAACTTCTAAAAGACCCTTATACGAACAAAAGCCCGGCAAAACGTTGATTAATGTTGAAGCTTCACCTACCAACACTGGTTTAAACGCCCTTGAATTATTAGAAAAAGCGCCGGGGGTATCTGTTGATAACGATGGTAACATCAGTGTCAGGGGAAAGCAGGGAGTGATGATTCTAATAGATGGTAAACCCACTTATATGAGCGGAGCCGACCTTGCCGCTTATCTTAAAACAATACAGAGCAGCACGCTTGATCAGATTGAAATCATGACGAACCCGCCTGCGAAATATGATGCTTCAGGGAACTCCGGAATCATAAACATTAAAACCAAGAAGGGTTTGGTAAAAGGTATGAATGGAAATGGGAATATCAGTTACAGTCAGGGTATTTATGGAAGGGTAAATGGTGGTATTAACCTGAATTATCGTAACAACAAACTAAATCTGTTTGGCGGTTTGAATGCCGGCACTTACGAAGGTTTTAATAAAATGACTATCGGGCGTAAATTTTACGAAGCAGATAAACAAACACTCGCAGGAAGCGCTGATCAGATTTCAAGGAATGGTTTTTTAGGAACTTATCAAAGCGGGAAATTAGGGATGGATTATTATTTTACAAAGAAAGATGTTGCCGGTTTCGTTGTCAATGGTAATTTTAATGATAACCTTCAAAACCAGTCGGGCAACTCGTATGTAAAAGGAGAAACAGGCAATACGCAATACCGGTTGCAATCACAAAGCAATAATAAAAGATTATCCGGTAATCTTTCTACCAATTTTAATTACAAACATACTTTCGATTCAACGGGCAGGGAATTTAGCGCAGATGCAGATTATGTATATTACAACAACACAAGCAACAACAGGCTGAATACACAGAGTTATGATGCAAACGATATCAAGAATGCTAACAACGTCATTTTAAGAGGTTTTATGCCTTCGAAGATAAATATTTACAGTGCTAAACTAGACTATGTTCAACCTTTTAAAAAAGGATTGAAACTGGAGGCCGGGCTAAAAACAAGTTTTGTACGTACAGATAGCGAAGTAGCGTATGACCGTAACAGTGGTAATGAATGGACTCCTGATGCAAGAAGCAATCATTTTTTATATGATGAAAATATCAACGCTGCCTATTCAATTTTATCTAAATCGTTAAAGAAGTGGGAATTCGTTGCAGGCTTACGTTTGGAGAACACGATTTCCGAAGGCCATCAGCTTACCAATGATTCAACATTCAGACGTAACTACACCAACCTCTTTCCAAATGTCGGCGCCGGATACAATGTTAATAAAAAGAACCAGCTAAACCTGAGCTATAGCCGCAGGGTTGCAAGGCCTGATTATGAAAGTCTGAATCCTTTCGTTTACTTCATCGATTCGCTTACGTATTCAAAGGGTAACCCTTACCTGCAACCTCAGTTTACCAACAATTTCGAATTCAGTCATACCTACAACAGGTTTCTCACCACTACATTAAATTATACCCGTACAACAGACATTATCACTTCGCTTTTAAAACAGGATACGGAGAAAAAAGCAACTTACCAGACGCGTGAAAATTTCAGCAGCATGAACCAACTGGGTATAGCGGTAACAGCTAACGTGCCTGTTAGAAAGTGGTGGACCGTGAACATTTATACCAATGTGTACAACAATCATTATAAAGGCCTCTACCAGAACGACCCGGTCAATATTCAGTTCACCAGCTTTTCAGGAAACATTACCAATAGTTTTGTTTTGGGTAAGGGATGGAACGGTGAGATAAGCGGTTGGTTCAGGAGCCGTGCTGCCGAAGGCCTGCTGGTATCAAACCGGATGGGAGCTGTTAATACTGGTTTGTCAAAACAGGTATTTAAATCAAAAGGCACAGTTAAACTGGGTGTTCGTGATGTTCTTAATACGCAAAAATTCAGCGGCTTTGCAAAATACAGCGATGTAGACGTAAAGGTTTCCGGCAAAAACGACTCACGCCAGGTGAGCCTTAGTTTCAACTATCGTTTTGGCAGAAAAGACATTCCTGCCGCACGTAGAAAAACCGGTGGCTCGGAAGATGAGCAAAACCGGGTGAAGAGTGGCAACAACTAGTTAGCCTAACCTTGTAAGTTTTTTTAACCACAGAGAGCGCAGAGGAAACCCTCTGCGCTCTCTGCGTTTCCTCCTCTGCGCTCTCTGTGGTTAAAAAAACTATTGAGAATCTTAAAATTATTGTAGTAGCTGATATAAAGCAGATACCTTACTTTTGGCGGCATTGAATTTATATTGATATCCTATTCTTTTGTTAATCATTTTTGTTGAGTAACTATTTCCAAAATGTGTCATAATTAAACGCTACGTGAATAAACATACTAATAAGGCAACGGCAGCCGGGTTACTGATAGCCCTTGGGATCATCTACGGCGATATAGGTACCTCTCCACTTTATGTTTTCAATGCTATCCTTAAAAATAAGGAGGTAACGGAAGAGCTTATCCTTGGTTCATTATCCTGTGTGCTTTGGACCCTGACCCTACAAACCACCATCAAATACGTGATACTTACATTAAGGGCCGACAACCGGGGGGAAGGGGGTATATTTTCCCTGTTCGCTTTGGTAAGAAGAAGACATAAATGGCTGGTTTTTCCGGCAATGATAGGAGGCGCCGCCCTACTGGCTGATGGTATAATAACGCCTCCGATTTCCGTTAGTTCGGCCATAGAGGGACTGCATAATATCAAAGGCCTTGGAAACATTTCCGATAACCTCATCATTGCAATAGTATTAAGTATAATAGCGTTACTTTTTTTTGTACAGCAATTTGGGACGGCATCTATAGGGAAACTGTTTGGCCCTATTATGACTATATGGTTTTTGATGCTGGCAGTGCTGGGTTCAACACATATTGTTGACTACCTGTATGTTTTTAAAGCTTTTAATCCATTTTATGGTATCAAACTGATTGCAACGTACCCACAGGGGTTCTGGATATTGGGATCTGTATTTTTGTGTACTACCGGCGCAGAAGCGCTTTATTCCGATCTTGGCCATTGTGGAAAATCTAACATACGTGTTTCCTGGGTTTTCGTGAAATCCTGTT
>CAXTDO010000278.1:0-3391 GCA_964242315.1 uncultured Flavihumibacter sp. | reverse complement strand
CCTGGCTGTTACACAATTATAAAGGAAAGGTGATTTCCGAAGATTTGGCTACAACCGGCTTTAACCCGTTTTATAGTTTGATGCCAGACTGGTTTATTATTCCCGGAATTGCGATTGCTACGGTCGCGGCAATAATTGCCAGCCAGGCTTTGATCAGCGGATCATTCACGCTAATAAGTGAAGCTATCCGTCTTAACCTGTGGCCCAAGATGAAGATAAAGTATCCCACAGAAGCTAAAGGACAATTGTACATTCCCGGCATCAACACATTATTATTTGTTGGTTGTTGCGGTATCGTATTGTATTTTCGAAAAGCTACTAATATGGAAGCTGCCTATGGGTTGGCTATCACCATGTGCATGATTGCCACCACCATCCTTTTTTCTAACTATTTGGTACTTCACAGGGTAAATCGTTTTCTCATTTATCTTTTTTTAGCAGTATACCTATGGATAGAGATTACTTTTCTCATCGCTAACCTCGATAAATTTCCTCATGGCGGATATGTAACGCTGTTGGTTGGAGGAGCCTTATTCCTGATTATGTTTATCTGGTTTAGAGCAAGAAAAATTAAGAACAGATACGTTGAGTTTGTAAGATTGGAACATTATACACCCAATCTTGGGGAACTGAGTAGTGACCGCTCGATTCCAAAATTTGCTACGCATTTAGTTTACCTCACCAGTGCAGATAACCCAAAGGAAATCGAACATAAAATAATTTACTCTATCCTGAACCGTAAACCCAAAAGAGCTGATATCTATTGGTTCATACATGTAGATACACTGGATGACCCTTATACAATGGAATATAAGGTTCATCATATCATACCCAACGATATTATTCGCGTAGAATTTCGTTTAGGGTTCAGGGTACAGCCGCGTATTAACCTGCTGTTTAGAAAAGTAGTGGAAAACCTTGTGGAAAATATGGAAGTTAATATCACCAGCCGCTACGAAAGCCTGGAGAAAAACAATGTAGTAGGAGACTTCCAGTTTATAGTAATGGAGAAATACCTAAGTGAAGATAACGAACTGCCTATTACAGAACGACTGATAATGAAATTTCATTTCTGGATAAAAGAAATAAGCCTTTCCGAAGAACGTGGCTTCGGGTTAGATACCAGCAACGTAACAGTAGAAAAATTCCCGCTGATTGTTTCACCGGTAAGTAGTATAAGACTAACGAGACTTGAATAATGCATTAACAAATCAATAACCTAACCGATTCTTATAAGCCTAATTAGTATGAGCGCAACTTTCTGTAATTAAATATCGGCCTGTATATACTGTAACTGACCAGCTTCAACGCTCGATGGATAACTGATCCCGTTAAACTGGATGATTACTTCACCTTCGCGTGTATCCTGCACTATTCCTTCCATTAGGTCTTCTTCATAGGCGAAAAGCGCTCTATCGCCCTGTTTAAAATTGTGTAACATATAATTATATTTAAAAGCAGTGTTGAATACCCGAAATTATGCAATCCGGATGCCATCATATAAACGCGGATCTGTGTGGTTCAGTATCTGGCTGTGAAATTTTTTCAATAAAGCTGTTTCAGGCTTTAAATCTAGTGTTTAGTGGCAAATCAGGCAGGACGGAACAGGACAGTCATTGGGTTTAATACCTGTATTTTTAAAACAGTTTTAACATTTGCCGTACCCATAATCGCATACTGGTATAATTGATTCTTCATTAATCACTCTAACTAAAACGATTGCAGATGAAAAAGCTAACACCGCATGGGCTTAAAGTCTATTTACTCTTGTTATGCCTGGTGTTGATTGCATCAGCCTCCCTGGGCCAGTCAACCACCGTTAAAGGAAAAGTTACCGACGACAAAAATGTTCCGCTTGGCGGCGTATCCATTCTTTCAAAAGGAAGTAAAACAGGTACCAGCACCGATGCTAACGGAAATTTTTCCCTAAATGTTTCTAACGCAAATGGTACCATCGTCGTTTCTTTTGTGGGATTTGCCAATCAGGAAGTACCGATAAATAAAAGAACTAATCTCGATATAACACTAGTTCCTGATGTAGCATCATTAGGGGAAGCCGTTGTTATTGCCTATGGCAGCCAGTCAAAAAAAGTGGTTACAGGAGCAGTTCAAACGATTAATCTCAAGGAATTGAAGGATATACCTGTTTCACAGATCACGCAGAAATTGCAGGGACGTTTGGCTGGTGTTCAAATAAATCAAACCACGGGTAAACCGGGGCAGGGAATGGCAGTAAGAATCAGGGGACAGTTTTCCGTCTCAGCAGGAAGCGATCCTTTGTATGTTATTGATGGCAATCCGATAACGGGAAGCATCGGCGCTATTAATCCGGACGAAATTGAAAATATCTCTATTTTAAAAGACGCAGCCTCCACATCCTTATATGGTTCAAGAGCCGCGAATGGGGTGGTTTTGATTACCACAAAAAGAGGCAGGAAAGGCCAGACTAATGTAAGCTTCAATACATTTGCGGGTGTGCAGAGTGTACCTGTTAAAGGAAGGATAGAAATGATGAACGCTGTGGAATTTGCGGAGTTTAAAAAAGAATACTACACCGATGCCGGCCAGCCTGTACCGGTGGAATTTCAAAACCCTTCTCAGTATGAGGGTAAAAATAACGACTGGTATGGAGCTTTGTTAAGAAAAGCGCCTCTGCAGAGTTACAACCTTACAGTCACTTCCAACACCGATAAAGTGAATAGTTCTTTAATAGCAGGAGTCTACGACCAGCAGGGCGTTGTGTTAAATAACGATTATAAAAGATATTCCATACGGATGAACCTGGATTATTCAGTGTCCGAAAAAGTTAAATTAGGCTTCAATCTTGCGCCTTCCTACGTTTTTGATAATACTCCGAGAACGGATGGAGACAGAGGGACCGGTATTCTTTTTAATGCTTTACATACGTGGCCTGTCATGCCTATCTACGACCAAAATGGTGAGCTCACAAAATACAACCAGTTTCCAGGCAGCACAGGTAATATATTTGCTTATCCCAACTGGGTTAGAGCAGCAAATGAGCTGGTGAACGAAACAAAAAATACCAACCTCATATCAAACTCTTATATTCAATACCAGCCTATTAAAGGATTGGTGCTGAAATCTTCTATAAATGTGGAATTTTTAAATTCTAAATTCTTCTTTTTTAATCCTTCCACCGCTACCAATTTTATCAATGTTCCCATTCCTACTACAGCCGTATCCATCAGGCAAAGTACAGAAAACGTTACCTGGCTGAACGAAAACCTGGCTACTTATACAAAGAGTTTTGGTGAGCATAATTTTGAGTTATTAGCAGGATATACGAACCAGAAATTTCACCAGGAAAACACCCGCATTCAGGCAGATACTTATTCTGACGACAGGCTCCCTACCATCCGGGGGGCGCTGA
>CAXTDO010000277.1:0-7538 GCA_964242315.1 uncultured Flavihumibacter sp. | reverse complement strand
AGACGGAAAAACATAACAAGTAGAATATTACAATTTAGATGTAATAATTTCTGTAGGGTACCGGGTAAAGTCACAATCGGGAATACAATACAGGGCAGATGAAACAAAACGAATAGCTGATAATGCGTTGGTAGCACTTACCCTAATGATAGCGGAAAGCAAACCGGAAGAAAAGGATATAATGATAAAAGTGGTGGTAAATCTGATCAACGTAAAAAATTAGAAAACGTTATTTTAAAATCACAATTTGTTACCTTAAGAAGTTAGAAGAGGAGAGAATTTTAACTGAGTTTATAACTTTAAAAGGTAAGCAAGTTCCATTTTTAATTAAAAATTTAAATAAAAATGTTTGAAATTAGTAAGGTCATTCCTTTTCTGACGTTTGCTGTTCTATTATAGCCTGATAACAAGTAACGCTCACGACGGAAAAATTTAATAAGAGGGTCAGTAATCTTTCATCAGCAACTTGCCATTTGTAAAGAAAAGCTGTTACTCGTTACGATTACTAGTTCGTCCCTGGGCTGACTCTTAACTTTAGTGAAAAATTTTATGATACATGCTTTGTTGCTTTTAGCAATTTAGCTGGGGTATTTTACCTAGTGATGAATGAATTTTACTTCAAGCACACCCGCCGGTAAAACTGTCAGAAATTTTTTAGGCATTAATCAGGGGGATTCAATAGATTTTATCAGGTGGAAACTTAAAATAGTAGATAATGAAGCATTTGAGCTTTTCTGTAGCTTTGGAATTGGAAAGCCCGATACTAACGGCTTTATAAATGAACACAATATAGCATTTAAAGGAACGGTGATATTTAATGATGGAGTGCTAACATTGAGTCACAAGGACAAAATCCTGGGTATGTTGCTTTTAAACCGTAACATCATTCATTTGCTATATAACGATGGTACAATGATGGTGGGAAATGGCGGATGGAGCTACACACTAAATTCTATAACGCCAATTGCCGTAACTGCGGTAAATTTAAAAACGAAAAACATAAGCTTTATCGATTCAATTGTATTTGACGGGAGAACACCCTGCCGGGGTATAGAAGAACTAATGTATAATAAAACAAGGGCAGCATGTTATAAAAAAAAAATGGTGAGTTAGTCTCTACAAGAATGACCCTGCCGCAGTTTCCGGAACTTACAAAATAGGAACTGTAGGAGCAAGGACAGGTAAATGGAAACTGAAGTCTCATGCTACAGGAAGACCGGTTTACGGACTTGATTTGAACAATGGCAATACACTAAACCTATATCAGGCGGATGAAAATATAGTTTATATAATGGATGAAAAGGATGGACTTATGATAGGTGATCTTGATTTTTCGTATAGCCTCAACAAAAAAGGGTATGTAGACCATTAATTAATGGCGGTCCGGCTTTTACTATGTCGTTATGACTACTGCTTACAATTAGCGAAGCTAACTGCCTTACATGGTTCATTACTCCATCACCCATCGCAATCATCCCTAACGTAATGTATTATACCTGCCATTCAAATACTTACAAATAGCCACTATAATTCATTCTTGTATGTTAATAGCATTTAAGGATAGGCTAAGCATTGCAGTAATAAAAGATTTGAACACGATAGTTATATTGATACTTTGATATGAATAATTCCAGAAAAATTATAGCTCTTCAATAACCTCCAATTTTACCCGGTTTTCCCTGCTTCGTAATTTGAATTCAGCGTAAAGCTCACCATAATTTGAAGAAATTATGACGTCTACAGTGTCTCCGCTGCCAGGTCTCCATCCCAGACTGTTATCGATGTACTTCCTTGCCTTGCTTTTGAGAATACGGGTAGTAAGTTTTAGCCAATCCTTGATTAACACGCCAGAGTAAATCTTATAACCAGCGGGACTGCTGGCGGCTTTAAGAAGTCTCTGTTGGTCCTCGTATTTGTTCCAATCATACAAAAAACGGTGTCGATCATGAGGGATGGCATTTACATGGCGTTCTGCCTCGCTGATCTCATTGTAGTGAGTAAATATAAAACAGCCCTTTATATTATCGTCTAATAATTCTTTACCCCTGTGGTAAGTTTGCCTTACAAAATATTTTTTGTCAGCTTTTACGAAAGCGTCAAGCAACGGTTTGGTTAATGGTGCAAAAGGATGAAGCATAACTTAATTTTTATAGTTAGTAATTCATTAATATTAGTAGCATAGCGTTATTGTTATAATGGATGTGCTCATTTCAGCTTCCATTTCTTATCGGGAATTGACGATGTAATAACGCGCAGGCAATCAAACCTTGCGGGAACAATGCTTATAAATGGCATCGCTTTTTAATTAAGGTCCGATCTTACGAATGCAGCTAATGTTGACAGTGTTTTAAAGAACTACAATATTTAGTAATATTACTAATATTTTTAGTATTAAAAAATATTTTTGCTTTGTTATAATTTTAAATCGCGCCGATGGATTAATTAATAAAGTTGATAGTGGATATAAAAAGATTTTGAAGAACATAATCATCCAACTGAGTCAGGCAACTCACCTTCATTACCTAATGCCGGCAAATTTGCCCATTCCCATGGGTCTGTTTTGCTTTTTTCATCGGGCCTAGGCTTTGTACTTCTTATTATATATACCGGCCAGTATTCAAGTTCTGCCGATGGTAATTCATAACTGACAACTTCTGCAATCTCCTCATCTGATAGATGCCTGTTGATCCACCTGAGTTCCATCTCTTGTGTAGGCATAAACAAAGGCATTCTGCCGGCATTAGTGCCACCGTTGTGTATTTGTTTCATCGTGCTGTTTGCAGCCCTTGTAAGCAGCGTAAATGTACCACGAACTTCACCTGTTTCAACATCAGGGATCGGTGAATAGTGATATAATCCCGGGATACAAAATAATAATCTTCCTTTCACTTTTACAAAGTAGGGTATTTTGTTTTTGATGCCTTTCACTTCCCGGTGTTCAAACGTGCCAGTAACCGGTATCAGGCAGCGGTGGCCCCTGATTCTATGCCAGTAAGATTTTCGATCACCCAGGATCTTTTCGCTTTGCGCATTGCACATCCACTGTCGGCCGGTTTTAATTTTTTCCGGTGTATTCATATAGTCAGCAATAACACCCCACTCAAACTCTTTAAGTTTGTACTGTTCATCTTCCTGAATAATAACGGGATATTTACGGTATGATTGGGCAAGCACGTGAACTGCCGATGTAACATCAAACTGATTGTGAGGATCAATGATAATATCTGGAAGATAGTCGGTAATTGATTCAATCGTTGTAGAGAAGGAGATGTCGTAACACATAATGGCAAGTTAGCAAAAAGAATGGATCAGGGACTCGTTATCCATAACCGCATTACGGATAGCATCGAACGCTTCGTGGGTAGTTTGGTCTGCAAGTATGCTATTGCTAAATTTTGTTGTAGTCATTCTTATGATTTTAAAAAATTATTTTGTTAGTGTGAACGAGACAAACTTACGGTGTTAATCTGTTAGTAATAGAGTGCCAAATAGACATTCTATCAGGTTGATTTGGACAAAGTAAGCACGTATATTTGTTCAAAATGTTATCATGAAACAAGTGACGATAGTTGTTCCAAAAGGGAATATTAACCTGAGCAGCATAACGGGTTCATTTCAAATCCTGATCCGTGCAAATGAATATTGGCAAAGTATCGGAAACAAACCAAAGATGGAGATCCGTATAGCCGGTTTTGAAACAGAGGTGAAGTTGGATGCAGGCTTTTTTTCGGTTCATCCTGTGAATATTAAAAAGATAAAAAGAACCGACCTGTTGATCATACCTTCTGTTTCTCACGATTATAATAACGTAATTAAATACAATAAAGAGCTTGTTAACTGGATCAGGGAGCAATATGAAACCGGGACTGAAATGGCGAGTATATGCACAGGAGCATTCCTGCTGGCCGCTACCGGCCTGCTGGAAGGAAAGACCTGTTCTACTCATTGGAATGCGGCAACCGATTTTAGACGGCTGTTTCCAAACATTCATCTTCATACCGATAAGCTGCTTACTGTTGATAAAAGAATCTATACTAACGGTGGCGCATACTCATTTTTGAACCTGATGCTTTTTTTAGTAGAAAAATATTTTGACAGGCAAACTGCTATTTTCTGCTCAAAAATTTTTCAAATTAATATGGATAGAACATCGCAATCGCCCTTTTACATTTTTGAAACACAGAAGAACCATGGGGATGAATTGATTTGCCAGGCCCAAACTCATATTGAAGAAAATTTGAGCGAAAGGATTTCTTTTGAGAAACTGGCTTTACAACTTGCAACCAGCAGGCGAAATTTTGACCGTCGTTTTATTAAAGCTACCGGTAATACTCCGGTGGAATATTTGCAGCGTGTAAAAGTGGAGGTTGCAAAAAAAACTTTGGAAACAGGCAGGAAAAGCATATTTGAAGTAATGAACGATGTGGGATATTCAGATGATAAAGCGTTCAGAGAAGTTTTTAAAAAAATGACAGGGTTATCGCCTTTGGATTACAGAGCCAGGTATAATAAGGAAACGGTTTAATACTTATCAATCAGTACGGATAAATAAGTGTAATGATTTTTCCATTAACACCCATCCATTCCGCTTTTAAATAATAATTGCCGGCGCCCGGACACGATGTAGCCTTGCCGGTAACGTCCAGGCCAAAGGTAACGGTTGTTGTTGCCAAGGCTGTTTCATGTTTCATTGTTCCACTTACCACGCGGAAACTGCAATCCTGGCGAATTACAATTGGTTGAGGAATATAATTAGTGAACACATTTCCAAAACGGGTGGATCCCCATTCTTCTATTCCTTTATTATTGCCCTCTGTGTGGATGCCAGTGATGCTGATAACTATTCCATTATTATAGGTAAATACATGTTGTCTTGCAACCTGCCATGTTCGTTGCGAACCATCATCAAAGGTAACAGACATGTTGCTGCTGGTAATGGTATGGGTAATACTCTGCAGGTTAGGAAGATTGATCAAAAGTCCGCCACTGACGTTGGTAATAGTATGCGTACCATTAATAGTCACACTTTTATTGTCGCTTAAACGGGTAACCTTTAAATTTTTAAAAGCAACACTGATAACAGCGCCTGCATTTTTCCAACGCATGCCTGCAGCGATTGAAATAGTTACCACACCTGTACGGGAACGATTGCCCTGACAATTGGCGCCGTTATAAGTTATAGTGATGGTTTTTGGATTGCTTACTATATCTGTTGCAACTGTAGCATCACAAATAAGCGATTGTATGTTTGTTTCGCGGCCGGTGATTGATGGAGAAGAAGACTCCATTGCCGTATTTACATCATTTGAAACAGCTTCGCTTTCTGCAAACAGTCGCGATTGATCGTCTGTTTGAACCGTGACCTGGGTAGTGTTTTCAGAAGTAGTTTCACTTTGATTTTTTTTACAGCTTAAAAAAATAGCTGAAAATAAAAGAGTAGTAATAGCTAAATAAAAGAAGTTCTTTTTCATTGTTTAATTGTTTTAAGGTTGCAATGCGGATTATACTTAGTGCTGCTTAACTGTAAACAATGAACGCAGGAAATCTTTTGGATATTGCTGGAAAGTTTTATTCCAAGGCGTTATTATAGCTAAATAAAAGTTAACCTTGTAAGTGTTTTTTTTAACCACGGAGGAAAAGCCGAGGTAGCACGGAGGTCCACGGAGAAGCCTCCTCCGTGAACCTCCGTGCTACCTCGGCTTTTCCTCCGTGGTTAAAAAAATCAGGATTAACTATTAATTTTCGGAGGAATCAGTTTGTAGATAACCGGTGTAATAATACGAGACAGCAAGGTAGAGGAGATCAGTCCGCCGATTAGTACCAACGCTAATGGAGATACTAACGGATTGTTGCTGATAGCAATAGGCGTAAGGCCGCCGATAGCTGTTAAACTTGTTAAAACAATTGGCAGGAAGCGCAGCTCACCCGCTTCCCTGATTGCTTCTTCCAAGCCTTTACCTTCGGATCTTAACTGATTGGTGAAATCTACCAGCAGTATGGAATTTTTTACTTCAATTCCTACAAGGCCAATGAACCCGATGATGGCTACGAACGACAAAGGATACCCTGCCATCCATAATGCCGTTACACCGCCAATGATGCCCAGGGGAATGACCGATAAAACTATCAGCGTACTTTTAAGGGTTTTAAATTCAAGGATCAACACCATAATGAAAAGGAAAACAGTCGCTATCAGTACGGTGATAAAACCACTTCCGAATGCATCTTTCTCGGTTTCTGCTTCACCTGCCATCTGTAATTCATAGCCTGCAGGAAAGTGAAGGTCGCCGGCCTTCTTCATAAATTCTTTGTTTACATACTCTGCAAGCACACCCTTTTCAGTAAATGCCGATACCACTACATAGCGTTTTTTAGCCCAGTGTTTGATCGTAGTTGCCGAAGATTCAAATTCAAACTTTGCCACCTGGGCAAGGGGCACAGGATTACCAACCGCATTGTTAATAAAAATATTGTCGAATGTTTGCAGGGTGGCCAGTTTTTCTTTAGGTGCGTTTACTACGATATTATAATCATTGCCCTGATCATCGGTATACTTACCTACATTCAATCCTGCCACGGCAAGGCGAACCGTTTTATTGATGTCGGATGTTTGAATGCCAAGCATTCGTGATTTTTCCGTGATGATCTTTAACCGCAAATCTGATTTAAGTATCTCTGATTCATTCTTAACATAAATGGCACCGGGAACAGATAGTAAGATATTCTCTACTCTTCCGGCCAGCTTACGGAGTGTGTCCAGGTCGTAACCTGTTATCCTGAAAGCTACCGGCGCTTCCACAATAGGACCCTGCTCAAAATCTTTTACTTCAATTTTAGCGCCTGGGAATTCAAGGAACTTTTCCCTCATCTGATCTATCAAATGCTTCTTCTCAATTAAGCTGGTGTTTTTATGAAGCTGTACAAAAATTTGGGCGTAGTCATTTTTCTGGTTCTTTGGAAATTCATTGTAGTAGATGCGTGGATTCCCTTTGCCCACATTTGTGGTATAAAATTGTATTTGCGGCTGTTGATCCAATACGTGCTCTACATATTTTGCCATCTTATCGGTGGCATCCAGACTACTTTGCAGGGGCATGTTTATGTTAATAAGAAACTGGGGCTTTTCGGATGTTGGAAAAAGGCGAAATCCTATAATTCCAAAAACCCATAAAGACATACCAAAAAGCGCCGTTGCTATCAACAAACATATTGCCGGCCTTTTTAGAGAGGCATCCAGCACTCTTGTATAACTGCTGCTTATTACTTTCTTTATAGCGCGAAGAAAAATATTGCCTTCAGGGTTCTCATGCGTTTTCAAAACCTTACTGGCCATAAAAGGAACAATGGTAAGCGAAACCAGCATGGACGCAAATACGGAAGTAATAACGGCCATAGGTAAACCCCTGATAAATTCACCCGACGCTTCCGGTAAAAATACAAGTGGTAAAAATGCAATAATCAGCGTAGCGGTACAACCCAGCACTGCCAGGCTGATTTGTTTGGGAGCCGCCACCGCAGCATGAGAGCGGGTATGCCGG
>CAXTDO010000276.1:0-7554 GCA_964242315.1 uncultured Flavihumibacter sp. | reverse complement strand
TCAATTACCAGCTTATAAAAGGATATGAAATCAATGCAAATATTTCATCCGATCAGTTGTCTGATGTGCCTTCCACGCTTTTCACACAGTTTAACACGCCTAAACTTCGCTATAACTTAGCATTTGGAAACCAGGATATAGGAAGGGGCATTGGTTTCAACATACTCTACAGATGGCAGGATAAAGTAAACTGGCAGGGTACTTTCGCAACAGGTGATATAAGCGCGTTTAGCACGCTGGATGCACAGGTAAGTTACAAGTTCTCAAAATCAAAGAACCTGTTTAAGATAGGTGCCTCTAACCTGTTGAACAAATATTATCAAAGCGCTTTTGGTAATCCTGAAGTAGGTGGAATGTATTATGTGAGTTTTGGGTATAATGTGTTCTAGCTGAACGAGTTTTTAACCGCAGAGAACGCAGAGAACGCAGAAGGTTTCCTCTGCGCCCTCTGCGGTTAAAAAAACTACACATTAAACCGAAAATGCATCACGTCACCATCTTTCACCACATAATCCTTACCCTCAATACGTAACCTTCCATTCTCCCGGCAGGCTGCTTCTGAGCCGTATTGAACAAAATCATCATAGGAGATTACCTCGGCTTTGATGAAACCTTTTTCAAAATCTGTATGGATAACACTTGCGGCCTGTGGGGCCTTCCATCCCTGGTGAATGGTCCAGGCGCGCACTTCCTGTACCCCGGCAGTGAAATATGTATACAGGTTAAGCAGTTTATAGGCAGACCGTATTAATTTGTTCAAAGCCGGTTCCACCATTTTATACTCGTCCATAAATAACTGACGGTCTTCTTCATTGTCCAATTCCGTGATCTGGGCCTCAATGGAATTATTCATTATGATCACCTGGGCATTCTCACCGGCTACAGCCGCCTTCAGTACCTCCGAATATTTATTACCGGTATGCATAGACGCTTCGTCAACATTGGCAACATACAACACAGGTTTTTCTGTGAGCAGGAACAGATCCGCAATTGCTGGTTTTTCATCCTTATCCAGGTTAAGCTCGCGGATGCTGCGGCCTTTTTGAAGATGCTCCATACAACGCTTCAGTACCTCATATTCGGCTTTCAATTTAGCATCGCCGGTACGAAGCATCTTTTCAGCGCGTGAAAATTTTTTTTCAACGCTCTCGAGATCTTTCAATTGTAATTCGGTATCAATAATCTCTTTATCCGATACCGGGTTGATAGCGCCTTCGTCGCGCAATATATTTTCATCTTCAAAACAACGTATCACGTGTACGATTGCATCCACTTCGCGGATGTTAGCCAGGAACTTATTACCCAGTCCTTCGCCTTTGCTGGCGCCTCTTACCAGTCCGGCGATATCTACAATCTCTATTTGGGTGGGAACAGTGCGGTTAGGTACTACCAGTTCGGCGAGTTTGCTGATACGTTCATCCGGCACATCAACCAGGCCGATATTGGGTTCTATAGTACAAAAGCGATAGTTAGAAGCCTGTGCCTTGGCACTATTACTTACCGCATTAAATAAAGTTGATTTTCCAACATTCGGTAATCCCACAATTCCTGCTTGCAAAGACATATTTAATGATTAATGGTTAATGGTTAATGGTTAATTTGGAGATTCTAAACCGATTTTTGAGGCGCAAAGATAAATGGAATTCTTTTTGGAGAGGGTTTTAATTGATGGTGAAACTTTCAGGAAAGAGATTGAAAGTCAACGTTTCATTTTAAACCATTCTTTCCTACCTTCCAGCCATAAATTTAATTCATGGTTCTCAGCTATATATGGATGGCTTTTTTTCTGGTGGCCTTTATGATCGCCTTTATCAAATGGGCTGTAATGGGCGACCAGGAAATATTCAGGATACTGGTAGAAGGAATCTTTAAATCTGCCGGTGATGGCTTTGATATTTCTTTGAAACTGGTGGGAATACTTTCGCTCTTTCTGGGCTTTATGAAAATTGGTGAAAAGGCAGGGGCCATCAACTTTTTATCAAGACTCGTAGGGCCATTCTTTTCAAGATTGTTTCCCGGCATCCCAAAAAATCATCCGGCAATAGGACAGATGATGATGAATTTTTCCGCTAATTTATTAGGGCTTGATAATGCCGCAACACCATTCGGATTGAAAGCTATGGAAAGCCTGCAGCAATTAAATCCGGATAAAGATACTGCCAGCAATGCACAAATTATGTTTCTTGCCCTGCATGCAAGCGGACTGACGCTGATACCAATAAGTGTAATTGCATTGAGGGCGGCAGTAAAGCCACCATCTGCAAATCCTACCGACATATTCATTCCCTGTATGATCGTCACTTTTGTTGCCACCATCGCTTCCATGATTGCGGTGTCTGTAAGGCAGCGCATCAACCTGCTACAACCTGTTATTATTGCATGGGTTGCGGGCTTGTCGGTATTGATCGGTTTACTGGTTGGGTACCTTACATCGCTTGATCCTGTGAGCCTTCAAAAGTTTTCCACTATTTTAAGCAACGGATTGATACTGCTTGTTTTTATACTTTTTTTACTGGGAGCGTTGCGAAAGAAAGTAAATGTTTTTGAAAGTTTTATAGAAGGCGCCAAAGGCGGCTTTGACATTGCAGTAAGGATCATTCCTTACCTGATAGCGATGCTGGTTGCTATCAGCGTGCTGCGTAACTCAGGAGTGTTTGAATATGTGCTCAGCGGATTTACCAGATTGTTCGGTGCAATGGGTATGAATACTGATTTTGTTCCTTCCCTGCCTACTGCACTCATGAAACCGTTAAGCGGCAGCGGTTCCAGAGGCATGATGGTAGAAGCGATGACTACTTATGGCCCCGATTCTTTTGTTGGCCGGCTATCAAGTATTTTCCAGGGAACTAATGATACCACTTTTTATGTTGTGGCGGTTTACTTTGGATCTGTTGGTGTGAAAAATACGAGGTACGCTATCTCCGTAATGTTGCTGGCCGATCTGGTGGGAATTATAACGGCGATCCTTATGGGCTATTTGTTTTTTCATTGATTACGATCTTTTTTTTAACCGCAATGAAGTTGTCTTGAACTGTGATTATATGATTTATTGAAGACTATGAAATGTCTCATAGTCTTCAATAAATCATATAATCACAGTTCAAGACAACTTCTGTAAAAAAACACGAACTACCTGATTACAAACCTGGCGGTAACTCCAAACGCATCGGGCACAAAAGCTATCTTAGGTAAAATATCCAGTTCGGGTTTCCAGTCAATGGAAAGATTCAAGGGTATAGTTGCAAACTTATAATCCAATCCTATAACACCTGTAGGGCCAAGGTAAGTATTACGACTTTCAAAACCTATGTAACCACCGGCGCCGTAATACCATTGCAATCCGGGGAAACTTAGGGGGCTATGTATTTCATACAAAGCGCCCAAACCAAAACGGCTTCCAAAAGACAACAAGCCTTCAACAGCATTTTTATCATCCAAAAAGTATTTGGCTGTGATAGAATTATTCAATGTTGGCGAAGCATTACTTAATCTTATACCTATTCCAAATTGATAATTCTGTGATGTTGCCTGTTGAGCAAAAAGTTTTTGGCTATATCCAATTACTATGAATAATGAAACGCTCAGTAATAATTTTTTCATCTTGCTTTTTTTCTTTGGAACGAATATATCATGGGAAGCTGCTTGGGTACGGCCTAAATAATTGTTAAGAGTTTTTTGGGCCACGAAGACACTAAGGCACGAAGGAGCACAGAGGAAAGTAAGAAAAGAAATCTTTGTGTTTCTTAGTGCCTTAGTGGCTTTGTGGCCATTGACGTAGTTACCTCTTCAAACAATTCGAATTTTGTTTTGGGTCTTTTATCCTCCAGCCACTTAAAATTACCGAGTAGTTTTTTATCTTCCGGAATCTGTGTCATGGGATACACGTTGCCGGTTACATCACTTCTGCAAACTATTCTATTGAGTTGCTTGTCTTTAAAAAACATGTCGATGATCTCCGCATGAGTAGTATTCATGCCTATAAAAGCTTCTTTCTCATCTTTTGCATAATATACACTTTCCGCAGAACCCTTTGTTCGAATGAAGTTCACATATCCGTCTTTAAAGTAAGCGTTAAGATCATTGCCTCTTATCTGGTTGTACAGATTTTCTGCGGATTTATTAATTACCATGGCATTTTCAAATACATATAGATGATCCGGCTTTTTATTTTTTGTGTATAAATAAATGGTGTCGCCGGTTATCTGATTGTTGCCCGACCATACGATTGGATTGGTAAATAATTTAAAAATTGAATCCCTGCCCGAGTAAAATAAGCTATCGCTGATAGCTTGCAGAGAGTCGGTGAATATTCTTACATTATGAAAGCCCTGAAAGTAACGGTTCCGGTTGGTAGAATCTTCTCCCTTTATGGATGCAACCGACTTAAGGGTATCTTTCTGTTGTTCAATACCTGAATGCTTTTCAAGATCAGAAAGTTTTCCTGCGAACAATGTGTCGGCGGTAACATACACCGAATCTTTATCCTGACGTATGATCATCAACGGGTGGCTGGTAGCAATGAAAGTATTGTTTAAACGGCTGGCTTTTATTTTATTGGCAATAACGGAAACACCTTGTGAGGTATCTACTAAAACGGCATTGCCGGTAGCGTTAAAAATTCCGTTTTCATCAATGTTCAAATCGTCGCCTGTTACTGTAAGCGCTTTATCTTTTATAACGGTTCTTTTATTGAATTGCGCGGTTTTGTTCTTGAGGTTATAATACCCGTCGGATGTTACAATCTGACTTTTGTTGCTGTCTACTATCAATGTTTTGGTAACGAAAGTAGCTATTTGTGATTGCGTGTTGTATTCGAGTGAATCCGTGGTGATGTCATAACCGGGGCTCTTAAGCTTAACATTTCTTTTGAAATAGGCCTCTTTAAGTTCGCTGTAATAAGTAGCTTCTTTACTGGTTAGGACGGTGGTTCCGTTTACTACTTTACCGCCATTACTATAAGTGCCAAGCTTTAAGTTTGAGTCATAAAATATATCTTCCGAAGTAAGTATGCCCTTGCCATCCGTCATGCTGGCTTTCTTCTTCAACATTGCCTGCCTTTTATCTATGTAGTAAATAAGGTATTGAGTGCGGGTATGAATGGTGTCGCTATCAACAATATGAACATTGCCAAACGCTTCCAGCGTCTTCATTTGTTTGTTGTGAACGGCACTGTCAGCATAAAATAAAGTCTTTCCATCCCTGAACATAACATTTCCTGCGGCGGTAGTAAGTTCATTGGTGGAATCAATCTTTTTATAGCTTAGCCTGTCGGCATTGATAAAATCGAGGATTCTAACCGAATCTGTTACAGGAGTAGCAACCGGCGCCTGGGCGGCCGCCTGATACAACATTCCAAAACCTAACACCAGGGCATATACGAAAACAAGTTGTTTCACTTTTTTGCAGCTTTTAACGAATCCAAAGGAGTAGTAAGGTAATTACCCTTCTCTTTTCTTCCAAAGATAGAAATGCTTACATAACGTTTTGGATTTACACGAAGGTCGTCTAAAAGTATGTTAAGGCTACGTGAAGTATTTTCAAGGTTTTGATATAATTTTTTATCGTTCAGCAGTAAACCAATTGAGCCATCGGGGCTATTAACTTTGGCAACGGCGGCATTTAGTTGAGATACTGTCTGATTTAATGAATCAAGCGTTTGATCCAGTTTGAGGTTGGCGAATTTGCCGGTGGCGGTGTCAAGGTTACTCAGCGTTCTGTTGATGGTAGCATTCTGTCCGGCGAGATTACCGGTAACGCTGTTCATGTTTGCAAGTGTTTTGCCCAAAGCGCCGGATTGTGCATTCAACAATTTTTCCAGGGAAGCGGAAGAAGTAGTAAGGTTGGCGACTATTTTCTGAATATTAAATTTTGTGGCGGGATCGAAGACCATGCCTATCACTTCTATTACTGAGTCGAGTGATTTTAATGTGCCGTTTACACTGTTAAGTGCAGGATTTAAAGAGGCTTTTACTTCATCCAACAAACCTGCCGTGACATGTGTGTTGAGATAATCGCCGTTTTTGGTAAGTTGTTTTGAGTTCCCCAGTTCAATGTTCAGTGTGGCCGTTCCCAGTAAATCTTTATTGATATAAGCCAGGGAGTTGACGGGAATATTAATTTCTTTGGTAAAGTTCAAAGTAACAATGATACTGTCCAGATCGGCATTTTTTTCCATCATTTTGTATACGGTCCCTACCTGTAATCCGTTAATAGTAACCGGATTTGAGGTGACAAGGCCATCTACTGAATGAAACACAGCATGAAGTTTTCTGCTTTTGTCGAACAGATCCCTCCCTTTCAAAAAGTTAAATCCTAATACAAGCAATCCCACGGCTACTACAGCCAGAATGCCAATCTTCGTTTCATTATTAATTTGGAATTTCATTCAGGTAAAGTTTATCTGTTCAATGGATATTAAGTTTGATGGATATAAAACCTGCGCAAATGTATTAAAAGTTTATCAGGTATCAGGTATGAGGTATGAGGTATGAGGTGTGTAAATCCCGAAGGGGTGAAATGATTATAGAAACATTCAAGAGTATTAAGAGTAAACCCCGAAGGGTTGGTATATAGTGTCTTGAAAGTTTAGGAATAATGTCACCCCTTCGGGGTTGGTGGTCCGAGCATTACGATTTTCTATAATCATTTCACCCCTTCGGGATTTTCCTCATACCTCATACCCCACAGCTCACACCTACTTCCCACTATTTACCGGATTGATGGTGCCGGGTTTGGAGGATTCCATTTCTTCTTTATATTTTTTCAAGGCGCCCATGATGTTGTCTACAATCTGATCCTGGCCGTCGTTGCTGTTAAGGTATTCTTCTTCCTGTTTGTTTGTGATGAAACCGGTCTCTACCAGCACGCTTGGCATACCGGTAGCCTGCAGCACCCAGATGCCCTTGTTATTTCTTTGTAATACGCCCCCATGGGATGTACGACCCGCTTTCTGAAACTCGTCTTCTACATATTTGGCAAATGTGTAGCTGTTTTTAAAGTAAAACTTTGTGTATAGAGTTGCCCTTATTTTAGCTTCGGGAGAGTTCAGGTCGAGGATATTGAGTGAATCTTCCACATTCTCGCCGGTAGCATCTTCTCCACTGATGTAAGAACTTTTTGCCTGGCTCCTGTCTGCAGCCCACACATATGTTTCCGTTCCGGTAACTTTGTTCTCTACGTAATAATTTTCATACACAGGTTGCTGAATCGTTTTCTTTTTCTTTCTTTTTCCTTTGCCGGTATAAATTACTTTAGTGGTATGTCCAACGACACGTTTGGCATACCAGCCTCCGGCTTTCGCACCTGTTGCATTACAATGGATACTTATAAAAAGATCGCCACGGGCTTCATTAGCCATATTAGCCCTTATCTTTAAAGCCTGGTCTCTGTTATTGACGTTGCCAGGCAGTACGTCGGTAGTGCGTGTAAACACCAGTTTGATATCGGGAAATTCTTTTTGTATGACTTTGCCAAGTTTTAATCCAATTTCTAAAGCTACCTGTGCCTCGGTAGAAAATAATGCTCTGGCACCGATATCTTTGCCGCCATGCCCTG
>CAXTDO010000275.1:0-7571 GCA_964242315.1 uncultured Flavihumibacter sp. | reverse complement strand
TCCTTATACCATCAAAACTTTTCCCGGTAAAGTTGTTTTGTTTAAAGCCAGGAAACCATTGCTTAATTATTCAGATGATCCGCAGATGGGATGGAAAAAATATGTTACCGGCCCCATTGAGACTTACATCATTGAAGGTGATCATCAAAACATTTTCAGAGATCCGGGAGTTAAAATGTTTGCTGAGAAGTTGCGAGAGGTTTTAGACATAGCCTCGGTTGCAGTTGAAAAAAGCATTTATACTTAACAGGTCGTTCCTTTTTCTTTAGTAAGAAAAAGGAACGACCTGTTAACAAAACAACCATTCTCAGTTACATTCGTTCTTAAATTGTTTTTCAATTTCTTCTTTCATCTCTAAAAAAACTGCCTGATTTTGTTCCGAATCGCGTTGAGGGGTTAATATAATACAGGCATACTTACGGCACCTGTCGAGATAAGGCCATGCTCCTTCTACACCGGGACAACTGACCACCGAGCTTTTGCCATTTTTGTCGGCTTCCTGCACCCACACTCCGAAACCATACTTAAATCCCTGAGCCACCCTGGGAGCGCTTTTCACAGGTAAGGCGCTGAAACCGATCTTTTCCATTTCTTCAATCGATTCCTTACTAAGCACCTGCTTGCCGTTAACCAAACCGTTATTCAACAGCATGGTCATAAACCTGATATAATCCCCGGCAGTAGATATGGCGCCTGATGCAGGATCTTCAGAACCCTGATCTTTTTGAAAAGTGGTTTTTTTCAGTCCTGACGGCTTGGTAATCCTTTCCTGCATGAGCTTTGAAAATGTTTTCTTTTTAGCAACTACTTCCAGTACACGCCCAAGCGTGTTGTAAGCCACATCTCCATAAAAAAATTCCTTTCCAGGCTGGGTAATAATGTCTTTATGAGAAGCATAATAGTTAACCTCCTCTTCAAGGGATTCGAATTTCTTCTTTTGTAACATTCTTGCCACTTTCTTTTGTTCTGCTTCAATACCAGTGATTTCTGCAAGGCAGTGCCTGATAGTTATGTAAGCTTTGCTGTAAGAACCAAAAATGGCAAGGTACTTACTGACCGGATCATCGAGTGATAATTCCTTTTTATCAACAAAGGTCATCACCAGCGCTGCGGTAAACCATTTGCTGCTGGTGCCGATAGGTATCGGGGTCTCCATTTTAAAATCTTCGCCTATCTCACTTTTGTACACAATTTTTCCATCTTTAGCCACAAGCGTTACCACCTTGCCACCCAGAGATTGCTTTTTTGCAGTAATGATACGGTCCACTTCCGAAAAATTGTATTGCGCTGTTACAGTCTGTAACAATAGCATAAAACTCAATAACAGACTGCAATTCGAGCAGGTGGCCTTTGATTTTAATGACATAATTTCCTGAAATTTGTTCTGGATTCGTATTTGCAGCATCACTTGAAATTTTGATAAAACTAATTAATGATTAATGATTAATGATTAATTATGAACGGCAAGTTGTCTTCTTTACAGGTTGCTACTTGTTTAATACACTAACCGTTAATCATTAATCATTAAACATTGATCATTAAAAATAATTATGAATCTAAATAACTTCACTATTAAATCGCAGGAAGCTGTTCAGCAGGCGCAGCAGTTGGCTTTCAATAACCAGAATCCTGTTATTGAAACGGAGCACCTGCTTAAGTCCTTGTTAAGAGAAGAGGACAGCCCCATCGAATACCTTCTTAAAAAGAACAACGTTAACATCAATTTTATATTATCCAAACTTGATGAAAGCATCAATAAACTTCCTAAAGTTCAGGGTGGTGAACCTGCGCAAACCATCAGCCGTGAGTTAAATAACGTAATACTTAGAGCTACTGCCGATCTTAAGACTTTCAAAGATGAGTTTGTTAGCGTAGAGCACCTGGTGTTGGCCCTTTTACAGGGTAACGACAATACCGCCAAATTGTTAAAGGACGCCGGTTTGAACGAAAAGGGCTTGGTCGCAGCCATAAAAGAGCTGAAAAAAGGTTCCACTATTTCTTCTCAAACCAGTGAAACACAATTCAACGCTTTAAATAAATACGGTAAGAATCTGAACGAACTTGCCAGGGCGGGAAAGTTAGATCCTGTCATTGGCCGTGATGAAGAAATCCGCAGAACCCTCCACATTCTTTCGCGCAGGAATAAGAACAACCCGATTCTTGTTGGCGAGCCCGGCGTTGGTAAAACAGCCATTGCCGAGGGACTTGCCCACCGCATTGTAAACGGTGATGTGCCTGAAAACCTAAAATCTAAAATTATTTACGCCCTCGATATGGGGCAGCTCATTGCAGGCGCTAAATATAAAGGTGAATTTGAAGAACGTTTAAAAAGCGTTATTAAAGAAGTAACCGGCAGCGACGGAGAGATCGTTCTTTTCATCGATGAAATACATACGCTGGTAGGCGCTGGTGGAGGGGAAGGCGCCATGGACGCGGCAAATATTTTAAAGCCGGCATTGGCTCGCGGCGAGTTAAGGGCGGTAGGTGCCACTACTTTAAGCGAATACCAGAAATTTTTTGAAAAAGATAAGGCTTTGGAACGCAGGTTTCAGAAAGTGCTGATAGATGAACCAAATGTGGAAGATGCCATCTCTATCCTGCGTGGCTTAAAAGACAGGTATGAAACGTACCATCACGTTCGTATAAAGGATGAGGCTATTATTGCGGCGGTGGAATTATCGCACCGTTATATTACCGATCGTTTCTTGCCAGATAAAGCCATTGATCTGATAGATGAAAGTGCGGCTAAGCTTCGTCTCGAGATGAACAGTATGCCGGAGGAACTGGATGAGCTCGACAGGAGGATACGACAGCTTGAAATTGAGCGCGAAGCCATCAAGCGCGAAAGTGATGAATCTACTTTAAAAGAGCTGTCAACCGAGATCGCAAATATTACCGTTCAGCGCGACACTTTTAAAGCCAAATGGCAGCAGGAGAAAGAGATTGTGGAAAAGATTCAGAATGCCAAGGCTGAAATGGAGAACCTCAAACTCAGTGCGGAAAAAGCAGAGCGGGAAGGAAATTACGGACTGGTGGCTGAAATAAGATATGGCAAAGTAAAAGAGCAGGAGAATATAGTCACCAAATTCACACAGGAACTGGATCATATCAGTGAAAAGCGTTTGCTGAAAGAAGAAGTGGATGCGGAAGATATTGCAGAGAATGTAGCAAAAACAACCGGTATCCCTGTTAGCAAAATGATGCAGAGCGAGAAAGACAAACTGTTGAACCTCGAACAGGAACTGCACAAACGTGTAGTAGGTCAGGATGAAGCCATTGAAGCAGTGGCGGATGCCATCAGAAGAAGCCGTGCAGGTTTACAGGATCCTAAACGACCCATCGGATCATTCATTTTCCTTGGAACTACAGGTGTTGGTAAAACAGAGTTAGCCAAAGCGCTTGCAAATTACCTGTTTGATGATGATAGCATGATGACAAGGATAGATATGAGTGAATACCAGGAAAAGCACACGGTGAGCCGCATGATTGGTGCACCTCCCGGATATATCGGGTACGATGAAGGTGGCCAGCTTACGGAAGCCGTTCGCAGGAAACCTTACAGCGTAGTGTTGCTGGATGAGATAGAAAAAGCCCATCCTGATGTGTTTAACATCCTTCTCCAGGTTTTGGATGATGGCCGCCTGACAGATAATAAAGGCAGGGTAGTAAATTTTAAAAATTCTCTTATCATCATGACCAGCAACATCGGCAGCCATATCATCCAGGCCAATTTTGAGAATGTGAATGAAAAGAACAAGGAGGAAGTGGTAGATAAAACCAAAGATGAGGTAATGGATTTGTTGAGACAAACCATAAGGCCGGAATTTTTAAACCGCATTGATGAAGTGATCATGTTCCAGCCGTTGCTGAAAAAAGAGATCAAGGGCATTATAAAAATACAGCTTGAGAATCTTAAGGAACTGGTTGCTAAAAACGGTATCCGTTTGGAATTCAGCGATTATGCGGTTGATTATTTAGCGGAGAATGGATTTGATGCTCAACTAGGTGCAAGGCCGTTAAAAAGGCTGGTACAAAAAGAGATTGTCAACCTGTTGAGTAAGAAGATCCTCGCTGGTTCCATCGACAAATCGCAGCCTGTTTTAGTAGATGTGTTCGACGGGGTGGTGGTGTTTAGGAATGAGGCGCAGGAAGTGGTTAAAACCATGGGTTAATATTACTAAAGCCTACGGGTTATTGAACCAAATAACATTTAAGCTGTTATATAAAGAGAGCCCTGAAGAAAAGTAACATTTAAAAAATAATGATGATGCCATCCTGATATGAGGGATGGCATTATCGATTTAGACCTGTCGTGAGGCAGGAGCGTGGTATAGAGGAAAAATTATGACAGTAAAATCAAAAAATAATAATGAGATCATCCTATCCAAAAATATCTGGTTAGGGAAGGCTGATGCGCCGGTAACTATTGTTGAATTTGGCGATTATCAAAGTGAAAGCTGCGCCAAAGCCAATGAAGTTATTAAAAGGGTGATGTTGGTGTTTGAAGGAAAGATCAGGTATAATTTCCGGCATTTTCCTTTATCGCAGGTACACCAGTACGCGATGAAAGCAGCGGAAGCTGCGGTGGCCGCTGCGCGGGAAGGAAAATTTTGGGAGATGCATGACGTTTTGTTTGAGAACCGCCGGAAGCTGGGTACTATTAGTCTTAAAACTTACGCCAGGGAGATAGGAATTACGGATAAACGGTTTCTCGACAACCTGGTAAATTCCGCTTTTAGCTGGCAGGTGCGCGACGACCTATTGGAAGGGTTGCAGAAGGGAGTAAGAGAAGTGCCTACCTTCTTTCTTAACGATGAAAAGTTTCTGGGCGAGCCTGACGCAAAAAACCTGACCCTGGCTATTGAAAAGATATTGAGTAAATTGTCTTGAACTGTGATTTAGCTGATTAAATGATGGGCTATGATATGTAAACAATCATAGCCCATCATTTAATCAGCTAAATCACAGTTCAAAAAAAATCCGTAACTTTTACCACAGCGATTGCGATACATGTGAGAACTATCTTACATCAACTTAACCTTCATGATCGCCATCCGCCACGCTACAGAAAAAGACCTGCCTCAAATTCTCGTAATCTATAATGAAGTCATCACCAACACCACTGCCGTTTATGACTACGAGCCCCACACTTTGGAAATGCGCAGTAACTGGTATCAAACAAAACAACAGCAAGACATCCCGGTATTTGTAGCAACCGAAAATAACGTTGTGGTAGGATTCAGCTCCTACGGCCCTTTCAGAGCCTGGGCCGCCTATAAATATTCAGTCGAAAATTCCATTTATGTATCTGCTGCCCATCGGGGAAAAGGAATCGGTAAACTTTTAATGCAGCCATTGATAGATTCGGCCACCGAAAAGGGCATGCATACTATTTTAGCCGGGATAGATGCCAGCAATGAAGCCAGCATTCACTTCCACGAAGTATTTGGTTTTGAAAAAGTTGCCCATATGAAAGAAGTTGGATATAAATTTAACAAGTGGCTTGATCTTGTTTTTATGCAACTTATACTTAAAGAGGAAATATGATGATCACATTTTCGGAATTAAAACCGTGTTCAGGTAATGCTGATATTACTTGATGCCATATTTAGCTTTTTCATCATCAGATACGGGCCATGCCTTACCAAAAGGGTTTCTGTTTTTTAATAATTTGTCAAGTTCTTCAGCAGTCTTTATCTCATCTTCAGGCTTGCGAAAGAAAACAGAATAAATTTGTTTGGCACTTGATAAAAAGATGGTACTGTCATTGGAACTAAATACCGGCGTAGATACAATCTCTTCAGGCATAAGAATGGTGTTTGACCTGTAATTAACCAAATCGAAAATGGTTAAAGATTTTGGATCACTTAAATAAGCCAATACACTATTATTATGGGAAACAGATGGAGTAAGATTATAAAATAGGGAATTGTTTATGGAATAACGCCTGGATGAAGGGAGGGAAGTATGCCAGGAACCGGCTTTTTTAACAAGGATTTCCACTCTATTGTATGGATCTGAACCAACAACAAAATTCTTATCAACAAATATGTTATACACCATGAAATCCGGTGAAAACCTTGCCGAGTCAAATACATTTCCTTTTTGATCTCTGAACTGAACAGTATAATGATCATTCACTCTTGTATACGTGGCTATTGAGTCACCCGAATAAAAGCCAATAAGGTAAGATTCCTTGCCAGCCAATATAAGCACCGGATAATTTCCTGCCTTATAAAGCTTAATACCTTCCTTACCCCAGGTTATAATACTTTCAAGACTTATACCCTTTGAATATACCAGGTGTTCACTTCTTGATTGGAAACTGATAGATTTGGACACCGAGGCCCTGTTGTTTGAAGACAGATCAAATAGTTTTATAGAATAACTTCCCTTTTTAAGTATCAATCCTTTTGTTGAGTAGTAAAAAAGCGAAATTTTATTTTTTTTGGCAACTACAGAACTTGAAAACTCGCTTGCAGTTATCGGATAACTCATCTTTTCATTTGACATGTCGCCATCTGTTTTCCAAACATCAAGCGTGTAATTTTTGAGCGAGTCTTTAATAATATAAAAATAATTACCTTCTTCCGAAAATCCATAGCGTCCCAGCTTTACCGTTAATCGCGCATTATTTCGTTCCTGTATGGGGATGCTTTTTTGAACATTATTAATAGTTGTTTTTTTAAATATAAATAAAGTATCCGGCGGCCGATTGAGAGATGTTAAATGACTTATGGTAATGAATTGGGCTGAATCATCATATAAAGTTGCCAAAAGCCCATTATTTTTTGATAAGCGATTTTTTGAGTTGTATAAAAAAGGAAATTTACTAAAATAGCCTCTTGTTTCATTGTAAGTCTTTACATAAGTTCTCTGAAAACTTTTAACGATATTAGAATCATCTATATTATTATTAACAATCTGATTGTAATTCGACTGTGCGAGTGCGAGGGCAATATAAGGATCCGTTTTTTGAAGATTGGATATCAGGGAATCGGTTTGGGTTTTAAAAACTTTAAACAAAACAGTTCGGGTTTTATTGAGGTCTGTTAAACTGTCCGTTTTAACGCTTAATATTCTGATGTAAGTGTTTGACTTTTCTATTTCTTTTTTTAAGAATACCTGCGCTTGTTTTAAGGATGAATTTGTTACAATTAATTTTTTATTATTACTCTCCAGTGTTTTATTTAACAGGATATTTTTATTTTGTGTTAAATTAAGCTGATTGATATTATCCTGAAGTTTTACTGAATTACTGTCTAAAGCAAGCTTTTGCCTTTGAAGCGTATCCGTTTTAAGTTGAAGATCATCTTTTTGATGTTTCAAATCTGCATACAATTTATCAAGTTCCTTTTTTGATTTGGAAATTGTAGTGCTTCTAAAAAACAAGACGCCTAAAATCATAATTAAACCCATCAGGATGAAAGTGAAAACAATTCTTTGTCTCTTTCTTTTATAGTAACTTTCTCTTTTGATCTCTTTCTGTTTCTGTTCATTCTCAAGTTCAAGCAGCTTTAACTCATTTTCCCTTTCCAACTCTTTCCGTTTGTTATCCAGTTCTAACAGCT
>CAXTDO010000274.1:0-7576 GCA_964242315.1 uncultured Flavihumibacter sp. | reverse complement strand
TCGTGACGCAGTTTCGGGTTATGCCGGTGGAACTGTAAAGAATCCGGATTATGAGACAGTGTGTTCAGGATCTACCGGTCATGCTGAAGTGGTTAACGTATATTATGATCCATCCGTAATTTCATATCAAACATTGGTTCAGGCGTTTTTTGCAAGCCAGGATCCAACCAGTGTAAACAGGCAGGGTAATGACGTAGGCACACAATACAGGTCAATTGCTTTTTATCGCAACGAAAAAGAAAAGGAAATTATTGAAGCAGAGATTAAAAGATTAACAGACTCAAAGAAGTATTCAGATAAAATAGCTACCCAGGTAGTTCCCTTTACAACTTTTTACAGCGCGGAAGATTATCACCAGGAGTATATCAGTCATCATCCTGAAAACCCTTATGTGCAAAACGTTTCCATTCCTGATTACATGAAGTTCAGATCAGAATTCAAGGGAATTTATAAAGGAAAGGGATAATTGTTAATGGTTAATTGTTAATGGTTAACGATATAAGTTATGAAGCATATCATAATTTATTTCATTAACCATTAACAATTAACAATTAATATTTTTGATGATGCTTATTTCATCAACTCAACCTTATCCAATTCTCGGTTGATAAATTCGATTTCCTCTC
Organism: uncultured Flavihumibacter sp.; assembly: GCA_964242315.1. Lineage (GTDB taxonomy): Bacteria > Bacteroidota > Bacteroidia > Chitinophagales > Chitinophagaceae > JADCRZ01. The sequence goes on along the minus strand of CAXTDO010000274.1, from coordinate 6,950 downwards.
TACTCAGTTTTATTTCAATGGCTTTAGCGTTTTGAATAGATTGTTCGGCGTTGCGGGCGCCAACGAGGGCAATGGTGATACCGGGCTGTTCTATTGTCCAGCTAATGACCAGTTGAGCAAGCGTTGCATTTTTTGAATCGGCTAAGGGTTTAAGCTTGTCCAGGAATTCGTTGGTTCTTTTTAGGTTTTCATCCTTAAAAAAATACAGACCTGCACGATGATCGCCTTCGCTAAATTGATGCCCTGGTTTTATTTTGCCACTTAACAAACCTCGTTGAATAGGACTGTAGGCAACGATGCCGATATTATTTTCGATGCTGTATGGAACTATGTCGGTTTTGATATCACGCTTAACCATGCTATAAGGTACCTGGTTTGAAACCAGGTTGACGAATTTTCCCGCTTCCTTCATCTGTTCCACATCGTAATTACTAACGCCTGCATGCCTTACTTTTCCCTGTTTGATCAGTTGGGCAACGGCTTCCATCGTTTCCTGGATGGGCGTGGTTACATCAGGCCAGTGTATCTGGTACAAGTCGATATAGTCTGTTCCCAGAAGTTTTAAGCTGTTCTCACATTCCTGAATGATGCTCTCTTTGCCTGCGTATTTGTACACATCAATATCTTTTCCATCATTGTCTTTTGTTTTAAAAGCAACGTTTCCTTTTGAGAGATTCCAGCGCATTCCGTATTTTGTAAGGATCTGCACTTTGTCTCTTGGAATGCCCTTAATGGCTTCCCCGACAATTTCTTCGCTCAAACCCTGTCCATATACCGGCGCTGTGTCTATTGAAGTAACACCCAAATCATAACCGGCTTTAATAGCTGCTACGGCATCTTTGCGTTCCGTTCCTCCCCACATCCATCCGCCTACTGCCCACGCTCCGAAAGTGATTGCCGAAACTTCCAGATCAGAATTCCCTAATTTCCTGTATTCCATTGTATAGTTTTTAATTTATAGATTAAAAGGCTGTATTACATGAGGCTTAAAAGCTTTGTCAACAATGCCATTCGATTGGAACACTTAAAAACCGTGCCCTTCATGCAAGCGCTTTTTCCAACAATTGTTTTCCCTGATCGCTGTAAGAAATTGTAAGAGCCGCTTCTCTTCCCGGTTCACTCATCTTACCCCATGACTTCTGAACAATGCGGATTACTTTTTTTTCGTCATGTTTATGGATGAATTCCTCATACTGATATTGAAGGAAAACAAGACATAAAGCATTTTCCATGGTTTGTACTTCAGGGTCGGTGCGCGGATTCTTTTTCAGTATGATACGTTGAGCATGTTCGATGCTTTCCTCGCCATAACCGGCAGCGGTCATCAGTTCGGCGGCCTTGGACGCATGAAATTTTGCAAGGTCTGTTCTCCAATTCAGGTAGCCTGCTTTTCCTTCCGGGTAGCTGGTTCTGGCGCTCGTCCACCTGCCGATATGCTGGCAGCGGGATGCTAACAATAATGCTTCGCCTGCATCAGGATTTAAAACCGTTACCCATTCGTGCAGCTTTAAAGCAAAGAAAAACGTTGCCGGGAACACAATATCGTTCCATATCACCTGATTGGGATCCTGTTTATTATACGTGTCGAACAGATCAAATGCTTTTTCTAAGTTGTTCATATTTTATAAAATAAAAACGCTTACAAGATAAATGTTAAACTTTTAAGTAGCAACTTTGAACAGTTCTTGTATTATTGTGTTGTGTGTTTTCTAAAATATATTTCATGCCTAGTTTGTTATCATTGGGATTTGAATATAAAGGTTATCACCATTCCTTTTTAGCTCGTATCAAGGAAAATGGCAACAAAACCGAATACCATGTAACAATAATAAATGAAGAAATGCAAAATCGTTTGTTTGGTACTCAAATTATTACCAGCGTTAACGGACAGATTATTATGGACATGCCGGCAATACCTGATGAACAGCAAGTTCTAAAGCATCATATCGCAAAAGCTCTCACCAAATACTTACAGGAAAGGTCATTAAGTAGTTATTAAGTGTAAGTAGTAATTTTCAAAAAGTAAATTGTCTGAGTTTGGTATAATTAGCCACCGTACTAATAATTACTGTTACCCACTTTATTACAACCACTTCTTAAATAAGCGTTCCTGTTATTTTAATTATACTTCACTACGTTAAGTAGATACCATTATTGTATTCTAAAGCTTGCACTATAATTTCCGTATACTCAGCTTTTGTAAGCGAATTCGGGTACATTGCCATAATTAACACGGCATGGATGGGCAGTTGTTGATTAAGTTGGCAATAAATCTCATTAGTCGTTAAACTAAAGGCTTTGTCTCCTGGCAACAATTATCCCTGTGCCATTACCAATCTAATAGAATCCTGATTCTGTCAATAAAATTCAATAAAATGAAAAACAAAATACTACATTTTGTAACGGCACTTATTTTAATATCAATCCCGGCTTTACATATGGCGCAGACGCCTAATTTAGGTGCAGCCGCTCCATTTGTGCTCTTTACTACCGATGGTGCGGTGGGCAATACGCAACGATCGAATATAACCGGAGAAGTAGGTACAAATGTAGGTGCCATTACAGGTTTTGGAAACGTTGACGGAAAGATACATATGACGCCTGATGCTTATACAATTGCTGCAGCCAACGCGCTTACTTCACTGAACACCGAACTAAACTTAAAAACATCAACAGGCACCCATGCCCCTGATATTGGAGTGGAAACTATTAACCCGGGAGTTTATGATATAAATGGCAGCGCAGTGTTAAACGGCATACTTACTTTAAATGGACAAGGCGATCCTAACGCGTTATTTATATTCAGAGTTACCGGCACATTTGCTATCACTATAGGTTCCGGCGTGATATTGACCAATGGCGCAGCGGCCTGTAATGTGTTTTGGAAAGTAGGCGGAACATGCAGTTTATATGGAGGCAATATGAAAGGAACCGTAATAGGAGGGGCAGCAATAAATATGTATAGCGGTCTAAACTTAGAGGGACGGGCGCTTACTACCGTTGGCGCCATAAATGTAAGCCAAAACATAGCTTATCTTCCTCTTGGTTGCGGAACTCCGGTATTAAACGGCCCTCCGGCTCCCAATCTTCTTAGTACTAAAAACTTTGGATTATTTACTGCCAGTGGCGCCATGTCAAATGCCGGCACGTCAAAAATTACGGGTGATGTAGGATCAAACACCAATAATCCGTCAGGCTTTAATGCTTCTGACGTGAGCGGTACCATCTATCCCAGTCCTAACACAATTACAGCACAAGCCAGTTCCGATTTAACGCTTGTATATAACGACCTTAACGGCCGCATTGAAGACATTGAATTGTCGTTACCGGACGACCTGGGATATAATCTTGTGCTAACACCACATACTTACCTGTTGAATGCTGCTACGGTTCTTCATGATACCCTATTCCTTAATGCACAGGGTAATGCCAATGCCGTGTTTATTTTAAAAGTAACCGGCGCTTTTTCCACCGGTGTCAAAGCAAATGTGATGCTTATCAATGGAGCACAGGCAAAAAATGTATACTGGAAAATCGATGGTGCGGTAGACATTGCGGTTAATTCAAAAATTGCGGGAACCATGGTGGTTGCCGATGGAGCAATAGCTTTACAAACAGACGTCGTGCTTGCAGGAAGGGGGTTGACGATGGTAGGTGCCGTAAGCACTTCCACTTCCAGAACCACAATGAATCCCGACGGTACGCTTCCTGTAACCTGGCTCTCATTTACCGGTAAGCCTGTTGGAGAAACGGTGTTACTGGAATGGGGTACGGCCAATGAACTGAATAACGGCTTTTTCACCATTCAAAAAAGCCGGGATGGAAATTTCTTTGAAACGTTAACTAAAGCTTCGGCCCATGGAGAAATAAAAAATTCTGAATACTATTACAGTTTTGTAGATAAGCTTCCCTATAGCAACAATTACTACAAAATATCACAAACTGATAAGGATGGGCTGACAAGTTTTTACAAAACTATTATGGTCAAAATAAATGTAAAGGATGGTTTTACGGCTTATCATTATGTTCAGCAAAATTACGTCTTTGTAAAAGCTTCAGGTCCGGCACAGGGACTAGGTTCCATAAAACTTGTTAGTCTTGATGGCAAATTAGTTTCTTCGCAAACGATTTTACTTACAAAAGAGACAAGCACATATAAAGTAGATAAGCCAGTGCCAAAAGGAATTTACCTGCTTCAGTTAGAAAGCAAGGGAACCATATTGTATAATAAAAAAATTATAGTATTATAAATCATGCAATTCTTAACCCCAAGTTGTCTGAACTGCGATTTAGCTGATTAAATGATGGGCTATGAAAGGAGAATAATCATAGCCCATCATTTAATCAGCTAAATCACAGTTCAGACAACTACTTCTTTTCCTCTGGCATCTTCTCTGTGGTTAAAAAAAATATCTGACGGCTAATAACATAACTCTCATAACCTTAAAATATATTGACGTTTGAAACAGGATTCATGAATATCTTTACATCATGATTAGCTTACTATATAATGTACAGATATTGATAGCTACCCTGCTATTAAGCCTGATTTCTCCAACACTAAATAGACATACACCAATTGTTGATGATTCAACCACATCCCGCAAATCCCCGGTTTTAACGCCGCAGGAATCACTTGAACACATGAAAGTCGAAGACGGCTTTGTTGTGAAGCTCGTAGCGGCAGAACCACTTGTGGTAGCCCCCGTTGCCATGACGTTTGATGATAAAGGCAGGATGTGGGTACTTGAAATGCAGGGATATATGCCCGATACCGCCGGCCGGGGAGAAGACAAACCTGTCGGTAAAATCATCATCCTGGAAGATAACAATCATGACGGCATAGCTGATGAGCGAAAAGTGTTTCTTGATTCCCTGGTAATGCCCAGGGCGATCTGTATAGTAGATAACGGAGTACTTGTAGCAGAACCACCTAATTTATGGTATGTTTCCAATAATAATGATGTTCATGGTAAAAAGGTGCTGGTAGACCCTGCATATACCGAAGGCGGTAATGTGGAACACTGGCCCAATGGTTTGTATCGCGATCTCGACAACTGGATCTACAGCGCTAACGCCACGAAAAGATACCGTAAATCGGGCGATCAATGGCTGACACAAAGAACTTTTGACAGAGGCCAATGGGGAATATCACAAGATGATGCCGGCCGGTTATATTACAACAACAATTCCTTTAACTTACTGGGTGATTATTTTGCACCTGCCATGGGCGCTGGTAATCCCAATCAGCAACGGGTAGCGGGCTTTAACGAAAGGGTGGTTTCTGATAACAGGGTGTATCCTGCACATCCAACTCCGGGAGTTAACAGAGGTTATTTAAAAGGTACGCTGGATGACAGCCTCCGGCTGGTAGCATTTACTGCCGCAAGCGGCCCGGTAATCTACAGAGGTAATTTATTCGGTCCTGAATACCAGGGCAACGCCTTTGTAGGAGAACCTTCTGCAAACCTGATCAAGCGGAATGTTTTACAAAATAATGGTAATGTAGTTTCAGGCACACAAGCCTATAAAGGAAAAGAGTTTTTGGCGAGTACAGACGAACGTTTCAGGCCGGTAACATTATATAACGGGCCCGACGGAGCCTTATACATTATAGACATGTACCGAGGTATCATACAGCATAAAACTTATATAACCCCTTACCTGAAGAATGAAGTAAAGATCAGGGAGCTTACCCAACCGTTATCCTGCGGACGGATTTATAAAGTTGTTCCTGCCGGTAATCCGGGAAGGGAAGTAACATTTCCTTCGGATGCAAACGAACTGGCGAAACTTTTACAGGATTCAAACGGATGGATCAGGGATAAGGCCCAGCAATTACTTATTGACAGGAAAGCAACCGCTGCTGTGCCGGCTTTACGGACTTATCTGCAGGCTGCGGATAGGCCACTTGGCGTAGTTCATGCCTTGTGGGCCATGGAAGGCTTAGGCGCGTTAAAGCCGGAAGACCTTACGCCCCTTCTTAAACAACCATCCTGGACAATCCGTATGCAGGCGCTCAGCGTGCTTCCTTCGGTTGTAAGTAAAAAAACATTCGCTCAGTATGCCGGTGTAATGAAACAGGTGATGGATATGAAAGACTCCCTTTCAGCTCCATATATTGCGTTTGTGGCACAATCCATCCAACCCATTGATAAAGCAATGGCAAGCAGGTTACTGTTAAAGGTTATAAAACAATATCCGCAGAATAGTTATGTGGCTGATGCAGCCATCAGCAGCTTAAAAGACAAAGAAGGCGACTTTTTAAACGAGATGATTGTCAGTAAATCAGACACCAACAGTGCCGTTTTTAAAAGACTCCGGTTGCTGGTGACGGATGTTAATAAATCAAAGAGCGGTAGTAACGCAAAGGTGTTAGCAAAAGAATTTCCAAAAGGTGCTGCACTGTTCACTTCAACTTGTCAGACTTGTCATGGGCCTGATGGTGGAGGTATCAAATCGCTGGCCCCGCCGTTGAACGCTTCCGAATGGGTTACCGGTGATAAAAACAAATTGATTCCTCTTGTTTTGTTTGGCTTGAGCGGTCCTGTTAAAGTAAACGGCACAGTTTATAAGGCTCCCGAATATAATGGGGAAATGCCCGGCATGGGTTATAATTCCGATTTACCTGACGAAGATATTGCACAGGTAATCAGCTTCATCCGTAATTCATGGAACAACACCGCACCAAAGGTTACTGCAAAAGAAGTAACTGCAATAAGACTGAAATACAAAGGCCGCCAGAAAGCATTTACTGTGGCGGAATTAAACAAGGTGAAGTAATGATAAATTATTAATGGGCATTGCTCCGATCGTACTTTGCTTGTAAACATTTCCGGACTTATATTCAGCCAAAATACTGGTATATCATTCATCTCCATCATTTGTAATTAATAATGAAACGTTTTATTTATTTTCTTTTCACTTTGTTGTGTTTGCAGCAAGTTGTA
>CAXTDO010000273.1:0-7602 GCA_964242315.1 uncultured Flavihumibacter sp. | reverse complement strand
TTTTTCCAGCTAGCATCTAGCCTTAAATAAATTATACAGAAATGAAGGAAAAGTCGTTAAGTGAAGCCATCAATCTTCCCTCTTTAAATATAAACGGCATGCAAAGCGCTAATGTAGGTAAAATGGCTGCCAATGTGATACCAACAACCGCCACAGCAGTGCTTGACCTGAGACTGGTCATGGGCAACGACTGGAAAAGGCAACAACAAAAAGTGATTGATCACATCAGGTTACAGGGATATACCGTACTCGATCATGAGCCAACCGATGATGAAAGAAAAAAATATCCTAAACTGATAAAAATAATTGCCGGCAAAGATGGCACCAATGCCCAACGTACTTCCATGAGTTTAGCCATAGTAAAAAGAGTAATTGAAGCGGTAAAAACAACTACCAGTGAACAGGTGGTATTAATGCCCACTCTTGGTGGTACGCTACCCTTATATGTATTTGAAAAATACCTGGACGCCAAAACCATCACCGTATCAATCAACAACCATGATAATAACCAACATGCTGAGAATGAAAACATACGCCTCCGGAATTTCTGGGAGGGAATTGAAACGATGGCTTCCTTAATGATGATGAAATAGCACATCAAGACTGTTTAGTTAAGAGATAGTGGCTAGTGAGAATTTTCCTCGTGCTTTCTGGAATGCCGTCAACTAAAGAACCGTCTTTAAAGTAAAACTTTTTACAACATTGTTGATGCTTGATTTCTCCAAAAGATTATAATGATTGTAAGACATTCAATAGTACCCATTACCGGTTTAATAACTGCCGAATTTTTATCGTTATTAGGTAACCAGGTAGCGGTGATAGCAATACCGCTGTTGGTACTGCAATACACTAATTCTCCTATGGTTGCAGGAATTGCTGTTGCTGCAAACACTATCCCTGTTGTAATAGCTGCATTCATCGGAGGTAAAGCCATCGATAGATTTGGTGCGTGGCCCATAAGTGTTGCGTCAGATTTGTTAAGCTGTATTTCAGTATTAGCCTTACCCCTGGCTTTCATAATTTCAGGAAACGTTTCTGTTACTTTAATTTTTATACTCGTGTTTGCCGGGGCCTTGTTTGATCCCACAGGAGTGGTGGCACGATTTACTTTGGTACCGGGGTTAACAAGATTTGCGGGTAAACGCCTGGATAAAGTCAATACGCTTCGCGGAGGCCTTGAAAATACTGCCGATTTTATTGGTCCTGCTATTTGCAGTGGATTAATTGCGTTGATAGGTATCAGTAAAACCTTCTTTGCAAATGCTGTAAGCTTTATGCTTTGTGCCATCATATTTGTAGCAACAGTCCCCAGAAAACAAAACACTTCACAAAAAAAACCTGATAATAACATTCTGTCTGGCGCACGTTTTCTTCTCAGTGCTAAAAAATTAAAAGTGTTAGCTTTTACAGGTATTATTTCGGGTTTCGTTATCGGGGCGTTTCTATGGCTGCTACTGTCTGTTCTTGCCAAACAACGTTTTCATAATGCTGCATTGTCGGGCATGTGCGCTTCAGCATTTGGCATCACTGCTACCGTTAGTGCTTTTTCTTTTTCAAGACTTAACAACCTGTTCTCTCATTCTTTTATCTATTATGGCGGCTTGTTTATTATGGGTTTGGGTGTGCTGCTTTCGGGAGTAGTTACATCGCAGTATGCCGTTGTGGCTTCACTGGCGTTTGCAGGGTTAGCAGGTGCCGGTAATCCACTGGAACAAACCATCTTACAGGAACAAACACCTAAGATACTTGCCGGGCAGGTTTTTGCCGCCCTTCCTGCAATAAGATTTGCAGCAGGTTCACTGGGAGTATTTCTGACAGGGCTGCTAACGGAATTTTATTCTGTAAACATAGTATTGATGCTGAGTGGAGGCTTATTGATAATTACCGCTATAGCTGGTTGGTTTATTGCGCCATTAAAAGACAATAACCGCAATAATAATAGAATAATTTTATGAATGACATTCTTTTAAAGGCCTGAATAATAATCATAACCCTGCTCTGCCCAGTAATCGCGTGGCCGTTGATTGCTGAAAGAAATACTGCCAATACGTTTCAGGTTTTTTATCCCGTACTTAACCGGTACAATCAGCCGTAACGGAGCGCCGTGCGGGTCGGTAAGCGGTTGATCATTCATTTCATAAGCCAGAATTGTTTGCGGATGCAACGCGCTTTCCATATCTATCCCTATGTAATATTCTTTGTCAGGAGTTTCCATGCCCACATACTGCATGGCAGCTTCCTGATCGAGGTTGTAATGTTTAATGAAATCTACAAATCTAAGTCCACCCCAGTGTTGAATCTGGTCCCAGCCTTCCACACACTTGAAGTCAAATATGAGTTCGGTTTTAGGAAGTCCCTTTAATTCATCCATTGTAATATTCAATAACTGGCCGGAAGATTGTTTCACCTGCAGTTTCCATGCGGAAGCATCCAGGTCATTTTCAAGGCCTACGTCACCGTTCTCTCTTACCTTTTTTGCAGCGGCAGTTTTGGGATAGGTTTTAACAAGATGATCGTGACTAAAAACTTTACGGGCAGCAAGTTCTGTTTGGTTAAGAGCGCGTCTTAATGGTTTTTGCGCACTGGCAGTAACACCTGCCACCTCTTCCGGTGAATTGCGAAGCCAGCGCCAGGCACCGAATGCAGCTATGTTAACTCCAATAAATGTAGTAAACGAAATAAAAGTACGCCGTTTTATTTTTTGTTCAACTGTAAGCGGCGCTTTCGGCTTTTTCTTTGACGGATCTTCCATCTTTGATACAACTTTACATAAAGGTCAGCTTTTTTTCACACTTCAATTGAGTCGGCTTTGAAAGTGTTCTTTCAACCACGGAGGAAAAGCCGAGGTAGCACGGAGGCCCACGGAGGAGGTCTCTGTGTAACCTCTTCTTTAACTCTGGCTTTACTCTGTGGTTAAAAAAAATCAAAGCGGGTATATACATTCCAAATTGATTTCTACAGTAACATCTCTATATTTGACGTTATACTCTTAAAAACATAACGAACAAATATCAGTTTATGAAAAGATTGTACTTTCTGGTAATTGTTTTGTTCACTCTTACAGCTTCACAAGCACAGCCACTGAGGCTTGCTGTTGCCGCTAACGCGCAGTTTGTAATTAAAAAGTTACAGGATGACTTTAAAAAGAAAACAGGAATTGAAACGGAAGCAATTATTGGTTCTTCCGGAAACCTTACTGCACAGATTAGGAATGGAGCGCCTTTCGACATGTTTTTATCTGCTGATATGGATTTTCCCAACACGTTGTATAAAGATGGATTCAGCATAACGCAACCAAAAGAGTACGCATCAGGCAGCCTGATAGTTTGCACCTCAGTTAATGCTGATCTTAAAAGTTGGCGTACATTAATAATAGCGGATAATATAAAAAAAGTTGCGATTGCAAATCCTGCGGTGGCGCCGTACGGCAAGGCAGCAGAAGAGGCGCTCAGGCATTACGCATTATGGGACAAAGTAAATAAGAAATTAGTTTATGGGGAGAGTATCTCGCAGGTTAACACCTACATCACAACCGGAACGGTTAACATGGGATTTACAACAGAGGCTTTGATCTATGAGTATCCTGATAAAAATAAATTGAAATGGGAACGTGTAGATAAAACCGTTTATAAAAAGATCAGCCAGGGGTTTGTTATATTGAGTTATTCTAAAAAAGGAAATTATTCAAAGGCGCAGAAGTTCTATAATTATATTTTATCGCCTGCGGCAAAAAAGATATTTAAACAATACGGTTACCTTGTTTCTTAATTTGTAAATTATTCCAATGGATTGGTCGCCCATCTGGCTCAGTCTGAAACTTTCACTGATTACTACCTGTATTCTGCTGGTCATCGGCTTGCCGGTGGCCTATTGGTTATCACTTCGCAGTTCTCTGTTTAAAATTATTGTAGAAGCCGTTATCACAATGCCACTGGTACTTCCACCTTCGGTGTTAGGATTTTATTTACTATTAACTTTTAGTCCGCAAAACGCATTGGGAAGATGGCTTCATGAAACGTTCGATATTCAACTGGTGTTTTCATTTGGCGGTTTAATTTTTGCCTCCATTTTATACAGTCTTCCTTTTATGATCAACCCGGTAAAATCTGCATTTGCGCAGTTGCCTCATTCTATCCCGGAAGCATCTTACACTATGGGAAAATCAACTATGCAAACACTGTTTCATATTCTTATTCCCAATATCAAGTCTTCCATAATTACCGCATCTGTATTAACCTTTGCACATACGCTTGGTGAGTTTGGAGTGGTGCTGATGATTGGCGGAAACATTCCCGGCGTTACAAAAGTAGCTTCTATAGCCATCTACGATTCAGTGGAACGGATGGATTATTCCAATGCCAATAATTACTCGCTGATTTTATTTGGCATTACTTTTTTTATTGTGATAGCAGTGTTCGTCTTAAACAGGAAACTTGTGAAAAGTCCGCTTGAATGATAGATATTGATATTAAAAAACGGATAAAAACCTATAATGGCTTTAACCTGCTAAGGATTAAAACATCCTTTGCTTTAAACAGCATTACCCAGGTGCTGGGTCTTTCCGGCGCAGGTAAAACAACCTTTCTTAAAATACTCGCCGGACTTATCCGCGCAGATGAAGGAAGCATTATTGTTGACAACAAAATATGGCTGGATACAAAAGCAAATTTTTCTTTGGAGCCTCAAAAAAGGAATGTTGGTTTTGTTTTTCAGGATTATGCCCTGTTTCCCCATATGACCGTTGAGAAACATTTGTTGTATGGAACGCAGGATACTGAATATATAAAGCAATTGCTGAAGCTTGGCCGGATGGAATCTTTCATCCATCACAAACCGCGACAACTTTCGGGTGGTCAACAGCAACGGTTGGCAATCTTAAGGGCACTATCTACCAGGCCGAAAGTGTTATTGATGGATGAACCTTTTTCCGCTCTCGATAATGTTTTGAAAACAAATGTTATCAATGACCTTAAGCAACTGGTGAAAGAGCTGGAGATTACCTGCCTTGTCGTAACACATCAACCTTTCAATAGCGGTGAATTTTCTGATGATAGTTTTGAAGTGGTGTTAGGTTGACAATTTTTTTAATAATGAGTGCCTATTCCTTCTTATAAGCCTCATCATGAATCGCCTGCAGCAGCGATGTTTCGCCCGGGGCGTCTCCCAGTATCTGCCAGATCATGATTCCTGAAGCCATTTGTTTTGCAAGCGCGGTTTTTTTTCTGATAGTAGGTATCCCGTTATAATACAGGATCGAACTATCCGGCATGTTTAGCTGATCAAAGTTTTCGGAGCCTGGATACTTCGCCAGGATGTCTCCGAAGTTCATACTGATAGCCGGTGAGGTAAGGGTTGGACCAAATCCATATCCATAGAATCCAACACCCAGCACCATTTTATTTGCAGGGATTTTTCTTACCGTATGAAAATAATCGAGGTCTGCTACTGCATGATCGTAGGTGGAGTGAGGGCCTGGCTTTGAAGGCGTCCACGGACCGGTATGATCATAGCTCATAATGTTCATAAAATCATATTGTGCCAATGCTTTGTCGCTTAATACATCTTTATAAAATACAGCGATAGCTGACGTAACCAGCTTTTTATGCGGCCTGAATGCCTTGCTTAACTCAATGGCCAGTTTTTCATAATTTTCATCTATGTCACTGCCTTCGATGTCCACATCAATGCCATCAAAATTATATTTAAGAACAATCTGTAACAGGTCCTGCACAAATTTACTTCTCTTATCATCTTTTAAAATACTGTGGTAATAATTATGCCTGCCCCCACCGGCGATCGATGGAAGTACTTTTACATTGTTGGCATGAGCTGCCTGTATAAAAGGCGTTATCGAAGAAAGATCCTGGTTAAAATTGCCCAGTGTGTCGGGGTTAAGAAAGAACAAATTTATGTGCGTTAGTTTATTGAACGGCACTGTAGCTACATCGGCCGTCAGCGCTGATTTCAATGAATAGTAGCCTACTATTTTAAATGTGGATTTATTTTGAGCCTGGCTTTGAGAGATAAGTATTATGAAGGTAATTAAGAGTGATTTTAATTTCATATTGTAGCATATTTATTTTCGCTAACACTGTGACAGTAACCCCGAAGGGGTGACATAGACCGTACTTTTAGACCTATAGGGTTTTAAAACCTTATAGGTCTGAGCTTCTAAACTCAATACCTATTATGTATCTCCGTCATAATTCTCACCATTTCATCCCTTATCTCGGAGGTTGGCCTTACATAGTTGTTATTCATAAAAGAAAAGATCAGCTTTTTTCCTTTGCGTGTTACCAGGTAACCGCTTTGGTTGTGGTTATTGGAAAGTGATCCTGTTTTGCCCCATACGAAGGGTACGCCATTATCTGTTTTATAGGCTGTTCGAAGCGTACCGCTAACCCCGCCGGCTGGCAGCATATAGTGAAGCTTGTCTTCATTATTTATTTTAGCTGCTATCTTTACCAGTAAGGCTACCATCGTGCGTGGTGTAAAAAGATCCTGGCGTGATAAGCCGGAACCATCTACCCATTGCGGTTCATCCGGCAGGTCGTTTAGAAAATTCTTTTTGCTGTATTCAATCACTGCCCGCGAACTTAAATTACCCGCAAGTTTGGAAGAACAAACCAGCAGTAATTGTTCTGCAATAAAGTTATCACTTGGCAATAACATCTGCCGGTATACCGAATCTGAGGCAATGCTGTAAAGTGTTCTTGCAGAATCGGGCATGGGCATATTTATAAGAGTGATACTTTTTTTCAGGGTATCCTGCAAAAGAGCAATGGTTAATTCAGGAGTTGTTTTCCAGGGGATCTCCTGCCGGTAATTTTTTGGAACTGTCCCGGAAGGATATATAAACTTATTTTCCACCAGGTCTCTTCTAACAGTGAATGACCTTGGATGAAAGGAACTGTCAAATTGCAGACATGGTTGCAGGTATCTCGGAAATATCTGCAGCTTACCTTGTGCATCGGCAGACAACACAGCGATATTATCCATTATAGGAAGCGGTGTTATTTCAACCTGGTAATAGTCGTTGTAATTTCCATAAGGCCAGCCTGCGCCGTAAAAGTTTCCATCATAGTTGCGGGCGGAAAAATAAAGGCTCTTGTTAGAATTTTTTAACAGTTCAAATGCTTTGGTAGATTGCAGGTAAGAATGTAAGAATGACGGATCGCCCGTTCCCCAGAAGATCAGCGAATCTCCTTTGATGATATACCGCAACCCAGGGATAGAATCACCGAGCATTTGCAAAGCAGTATAAAAAGTATACAGTTTTGTATTGGATGCGGGTATAAAGTATTTGTTTTCGTTTTGAGCATAGATCGTTTTATTTTTTTCGGGATCATACAAAACAAATCCTGTAAAGTGATCTTTACAGATGGCCGAGGTATCAAACATCTTCCTAACCTTTTTTCCCGTAAGCTTCTGGGCGGTTGTTGTAGATGTGAGAAAACAGGTTAGTAAAGTGAGTGCTAAAAATTTAGACAGGGTGTTCATATGTTTGTAACTATGGTTGGTTTTCAATCAGTAATTTTTCACTAGTGTTAAGTTAACGTGAATACTGGATTAGAATAAGAAAAGGTTGGCAAAATAATGGTG
>CAXTDO010000272.1:0-7640 GCA_964242315.1 uncultured Flavihumibacter sp. | reverse complement strand
GTTCAGCCCGATGTTTGACTGCTGCAACTCGTTATAGCTGTTGTAAACGATAATATTGGCGCGGCGCTGCAAGCCATACTCGGTGAAACTCTCCAGATCAGTAAGTTCTTTTTCTGCTACCTGTGCTACAAATTTTGCAAGTGGTTCACCGTTCTGACTGTAGTAGCTATTGAAGTTTTCAGTTTGGTAATAGGCCCACTTAAATTTTTTAAATTGTACCCTGTTTTTTCCAAATGCCACTGCATTTACGTGGCCAAAGGCAGGTAGGGTAAAAACGGAAAATATTAATAAAACATATAAATGCCACGGCTTAAGGTAAACTTTCGACATCGGAGAATTCTTCAGATCTTGCATATCCATCTAATTGTATATTAAAATTATGTTTTTACCGCTAATCGGTGAAATCCATATTAAATTATTGGCTGTATGATAACTGTGAAAGGCTTTACGTTTAATCCGGTACAGGAAAATACTTACATATTATTCAACGAACAACTTATATGCGGCATTGTAGATCCCGGATGTTATTTCAGCGCTGAGAAAAAAGAACTCCTGGACTTCATAAATGAATATAAACTCTCCCTTAAATATTTGTTAAATACCCATTGTCATCTCGATCATGTATTTGGCAACAAATTCATCTTTGAAACGTATGGGCTCTATCTGCACATTCACGAAAAAGAAAAGCTGGTGCTGGACTATGCGCCCATCTTTGGTATGAACTGGAACCTTCCATTCGAAAACTATAATAACGAACTTATTTTTTTAAAAGAAGGAGATACGGTACTGTTAGGAGAAGATGAATTAAAAGTTCTTTTTACACCCGGCCATTCGCCCGGGCATATTTGTTTTTATTGCGAAGCACAACAATTTATTATTGGCGGAGACGTACTGTTTAAAGGCAGCATCGGCAGAACCGACCTGCCGGGTGGCGATCATCAAACGTTGCTGCACAGCATCCGCCAACAGTTATTTACACTACCTGATGATGTAGTAGTGTATCCGGGTCATGGAGTAACCACTACTATCGGGTTTGAAAAGAAAAACAATCCTTTTTTTACGTAAAGCCTCTCATGGTTTACTTTACCAGCTTGCCTATTAAAGGTAGCCGCAGGTTTTTAAGATAGGGCTTTTCAATCCTGTACATTAAATAAATATACAGTAGCAGTAAAACTGATGCTACTGCCAGTGAGGTTGCTTTCAATGCAAATACATCCTCCGGAGAAACGATATATCTTATGATACACCAGTACGCTGCATAGAATAATAACGATAAAACAACAATGCTTATCAGTTTCCTGGTTGAATATGGTATGGGATAATACTTTTGTCCAAGCCAGTAACAGATGCCCATCTGAACACCATAACAGATCATAGTAGCAAGTGCTGAACCGTAATATCCGAATAACGGGATCCACCAGATATTTAAAACAAATGCAAGTATGGCTGTAATGATGGTAATGTATGCGCCCATGCTGGTTTGATTGCTTAACTTAAACCAGATGGAAAGATTATAGTAAATACCCAAAAAAATATTAGCCAGCAACAATGTAGGAACCACATACAAACCCTGCCAGTATACTTCACGCCGCAGGAAGAATTTCCATACGTTAATGTACATAGCTACCAATAAGAACATAATGCTGAGAATGATGACAAAATATTTCATGATCCTCGCATAAGTTTGCCGGGCATTATGTGCATCGGCATGCTGAAAAAAGAAAGGCTCTGCGCCCATTCTGAATGCCTGGATAAACAGCGTTATAAGAATAGACAACTTATAATTAGCGCCATATATGCCTATAAGATAATTATTATGTTCTCTGTCGTAAGGTAAATATTTGGGAAGAAAGAAAGCCCTGTCGAGGGTTTCATTAACCATGCCTGCCAATCCTACAATAATCAGGGGTAATGAATATTTCATCAGCGTTTCCCATACTGCTCTGTCAATTTTCCATTCAATTCTCAATATCTCAGGTAACAATAGCAGCCATGTTATTGCGCTGGCAACGAGGTTTGAAATAAAAATATAATTAACTCCCAGCGATGGATCATAAAAAATAGAAACCCAGTTAATATCATGTTGAAGCATCCAGGGGCATACTATTAAAAAAAAAATATTAAGTCCGATATTCACACCGATATTAATCAGTTTAACCATGCTGTAACGCATTGGCCTGTTTCGTAAGCGAAGGCTTGCAAAAGGTATCGCCGTTAAAGTGTCGAACGCCAGTATAAGTGAGAAGTAAGTGATATATTCCGGGTGATTGCCAAGTTCCATCCACGAAGTAAGAAATTGCCTGAAATTGATAAGCAGGAATGTGAACAAAACGGTTGTAAGTAACAGAGATATTGAGCTGGCGCTTAATACTTTTTTTCGTTCTTCCAGCTTTTGCGAAAACCTGAAAAAAGAGGTTTCCATTCCATAAGTAAAGATCACGCTTAAGAAAGGTATCCACGCATAAATTTTAGTAACAGGGGCGTATTCAACAGGTAGAAATATACCAGTATATAAAGGAACCAGCAGGTAATTCAATAATCTTCCCAGTATGTTAGTAACTCCGTAAATGGCCGTCTGACCTGCCAGTTTTTTTAAGCTGCTCAATGATAGGAACGTTTTGGCAAATTTAATGGGTATTTATTATGCGGAGCTTCTTTTTTGTATCTTTAAACTGCTCTTAATCAGAATGATTAAAAAAATAAAATAATTGCAATTTGTTATGAAAAAGTTCTTTTTAATATTATTTATTCTTGGTTCCGCTACATTCGGTTTTAGTCAGGCTATAGCCACAAAAGTAGATTATCAAAAAAGTTCGCAGCCTGCCACTGTTATTGAGTTGCCTTATAATCCCGATTTAGTGAGTGGTGCTTTGAAGGATCACTTTTCGAAGAAGGGAGTAAAGGAATCTTCTTCAAAAGGATTTTTAGTTTATAAGGGTGTTCAGTTAGCGGCTGCCGATCCTAACCCGAGCGATTTATATTTTAAGATAGACCGTAAAAGCCGTAAGGAAAGTGATATTGCCGTTGTTTATTTATTGGTTACCAAACCAGGTGAAAATCCGGCTACCCGAAGCAGTGAGGATAACTATGGAATGAACCAGGCCGCAATTTTTTTATCGGATATAGGTCCATCCATTGAAGCCTACAGCCTTGAACAGAATATCAAAGGACAGGATGATGCGGTGAAGAAAGCAGAAAAGAAATATAATAGTCTTGTTGATGATGGTAAGGATCTGGAGAAGAAGAAAAAGAGTATAGAAGATAAAATCCAGGAAAATATTAAAGACCAGGAAAACCAAAGAGTGGAGTTAGAAAAACAAAAGCAGGCGCTGGAAGCGCTTAATTCAAAAAGGAAGCAGATGTAACTACGGTTGCGCAAATCTTTTATCAGCAATAAAGGATGAATCGGTGAGGGTAGCGAGAAAGATCTTAAGGTAATAACGTTCCTCTGTAGTAAAGGAAATCTTGTTTTTTAGCAAAGGGTCTAAGGTAGCGCTGTTCTGTATGCCGCTGCTATAGTGATTTAATACATTGTCAAGGCTGTAAAACCTTCCATCATGCCCATATGGAAACGACTGGTACACATTCCTCAGGCTGGGCACTTTAAATTTAAGAGAGTCTTCTTTTTTGCCGGTGATACGCATCCTTCCATAATCTTTAAGGTCTTTATTTAAAGGCATGCCGTTGTTACGGTAGCTGAGATCTGTAAACAAAGGTTCTTTATGACAGGAAGCGCATTTTGCCTGGAAAGCTGCGTAGCCCGTTTGCTCGGCATAAGTAAAGGACCTTTCACCTCTCTTCACTTTATCGTACTTGGAATTTGCCGAAACAAGAGAGCCTACAAACTGCGTGATGGCCTTCAGCATTCTCTGACTGTTTATTTCATCATCTCCGTAAGCTGCCTTAAACAGTTGTTTGTAGCCGTTATCCTGCTTCAATTTATTAATAACATTATTGATATCTTCTGCCATTTCATTGGCAGCGGTAATAGGTGCAAGTGGTTGTACTTCGATATGATTCACACCGCCATCCCACTGGAATTCTTTCTGCCATACCAGGTTAAATAATGCCGGTGCATTCCTGGTGGTAAACTGGTTATTGAAGCCATGACTCAGGTCATGATCAAACGTGGCAAACGCCGCAAACTGCTGGTGACAGGAAGCGCACGAAAAATTGCCATCCTTTGAAAGCCTTCCATCGTAAAACAATTTTTTCCCCAGTTCGAATCCCTCACTCGTGAGCATGTTTCCTTCAAACTTATACTGCGGTTCGGGAAAACCGGCAGGAATGGTAAAGTTGAGCGAAGTGGTTGTATGCACAGCATCACTCTTTTTTGAGCAGCTATTCATACAAGTACAGACCGTTATAAAAATGCCGAGGAACAGTATGATAAACGTTTTTTTCATCAGTTGTTTACAACATTCATGAGGTAAAACATTTTAGCATAGTTGTCGGCTATTTTTTTGGAGAGATCGCCGGGTGTCATACAAACGGCAACCTGCGCAATGCGGAGTTCATTGGGATTGTTAAACCAGGCATTTACATTGGCGGAAATGTTTATGGTGGAATAGGAGTCTTTTAAAAAATCGAGTGTTACGTTGCCGGGAAAAGGCATCACTATTTTTTTCAGCACATTATCTGCTTTTTTAAACCCGCCGATATGGTATTCGATACGGTTGCCCGGCTCCTTTGACAGCGGTGAAGTGCCCTCCAGTTTCGCCATGATGTACCCGCTGTTCCAGGTCCAGAACATGCCATTTGCCGGGTCCAGCGCGCCTGTTTGTGCGCCACTTACATTTCTGACACTGTCAACCCCGATTGTAAAGGCAATATGATCATATTTGTTTGCCGGGGCTTTAATGCCGATATATTCAGTACCGGCAGCAGATTCATCAATTAAAAAATAACCATCTCGGGCTGCCTTAACAAGGTTGTTAGTGCCGGAATTTATAAGTTCAATATCAGAAATATAATACTTGAAAGTTTTTACGGAATATGTTTCCTGGAAAGCATTTTTGTAAGGTTTGTCAAACTCAAGCCGAACGCCATCTACTACTGCTTGAAAATGCAGGTTTAAATTAAATGTTGCAACAGACTGATCAACATCCTGATGTAGCTGTTTCTGGCAGGAACTGGCAAAACAAACAATAGCCAGTAAAAAGCAACCCACTGTAATTTTTGTAATTACACATCTCATAATTCCGGATTTTTCAATGATCTAAATAACGGATTTTTTTCCGGTTCTCTTTAATTGCCGAACCGATCTTTTTGGCTTTTATTCTTTTTTCCTTAGCGATTTTGGAGGGTTTTACAGGAAGCCGTTTCTTTTGCTTTTTCAGAGCTGCCTCTATCAGCAGATTCATTTTTTCAACGACAGTTTGTTTATTGGACAACTGATCCCGGTGAACCTGGCTTTTAACCTGTAAGTTTCCTTCCGAAGTAATTTTATTAGCAAGCTTATCATGGATGGTGACCTTTTGTTCATCTGTAAGAAGTCCGCTGTCTGCAACATGAAAATACCCTTCCACCATGGTTTCCACCTTGTTTACATTCTGTCCGCCTTTTCCACCGCTACGGGCTGTACGGAATTTTATTTCTTTTGAAACGTCTATCATACGATGCGATCAGTAAATTTACACAGAATAATCCGCAATACATGAGGGCAGTAATTCAGAGGGTAAGCGAAGCCAGTGTGAGCATAGAAGGCATCACAAAATCACAGATCCAAAAGGGCTTGCTGGTTTTATTAGGAATTGAAGAAAACGATACCATAGAAGACATCAAATGGCTAAGCGGTAAAATTGTTCAGTTAAGGGTTTTTGATGATGAAAACGGAGTAATGAATGTTTCGGTGCAGCATGCCGGCGGAGACTTGTTACTTGTTAGTCAGTTTACGTTACATGCTTCTACTAAAAAAGGAAACAGGCCATCCTATATTAAGGCCGCCAGGCCCGCACTGGCATTGCCATTATATGAAAGTATGATCGCGCAGCTTGAAACCGATCTCGGTAAAAAAATAGAAACAGGAAAGTTTCAGGCAATGATGAAAGTGGCCCTGGTAAATGATGGGCCGGTGACTATTATCATTGATAGTAAGGTGAAGGAGTGAGATATCAGGTATGAGGTATGGGGTATGAGGTATGAGGTGTGAGAAAACTCCGAAGGGGTGACATTATTCTTGTGTTTGAGGCAGTATATGTCACCCCTTCGGGGTTCGCGTTTTGAGTGTAGCCGTTGCTATTATCATGTCACCCCTTCGGGGTTTCTCTCACCTCATACCCCATACCTCACACCTGACACCTACTCCTGTATGCTCTCATCCTCTACATTAGCCATTATTTCAGCAGTGATCTTCTTAAGCGGGTTCTTATGATTTTCAGCATACTCGATCCTGCTCCGGTAGATATCTATGCATTTAAAAATAGAATTGATGAAGGAAGATGCATCTGCCTTATTTGTTCCGGCGATATCAAAAGCGGTTCCATGATCGGGTGATGTGCGTACTACCGGTAAACCGGCAGTGTAATTGGCGCCTTCGCCGATGGCTAATGATTTGAACGGTATTAAGCCCTGGTCGTGGTACATGGCCAGTACTGCATCAAAGTTTTCGTACTGTCCCCTGGCAAAAAAAGCATCTGAGCTATAAGGTCCCATCACCACTACATTGTTGTTTTCTTTAAACTCCCTGATGCAGGGTTTGATAATCTCATCTTCCTCTTTACCTATCAGGCCTTCATCGCCTGCATGCGGATTCAGACTTAACACGGCTATTTTAGGTTTTGATATGCCAAAGTCTTTTATCAGGCAGTCTTTCAGGATGGCAAGCTTTGAGTAAATGGCATCAAAAGTAATGTGGGCAGCTACTTCACTAACCGGTATATGTTCGGTAACCAGTCCTACCCGCATGTTTTCGGCGATCATCAGCATCAACACATCTTTCGAGCTAAAGAAATGTTTCAAAAATGGAGTATGGCCAGTGAAGTTGAATTCTTCTGATTGAACATTTTTTTTATGAATTGGTGCCGTAACAAGTCCATGTATCTTTTTTTCTTTCAGTGCAGTGGTAGCGGCCACTAACGATTTCACTGCATATTTTCCTGCAAGCTCTGTTAACTGACCTGGGAAAATAGCAACATCTTCTTCCCAGCAATTATATAGATTAACCTGCCGGGCACTCACCTTGGAAAAATCTTTAATGCTCTGAAAGGTAAAATTGTTTTCCGTTACCGACTTTCTGTAAAAATTAATTACTTTATTAGATGCAAAGATTATCGGGGTACATAATTCCAGTATACGTTGATCTGAGATGGTTTTAATAATCAGTTCTATCCCGATTCCATTCAGATCCCCGCAGGAGATACCTATAACAGGTCTTGGATAATCAACCACAGGTAGATTCATTGTGTATAATATTTAGTAAAGAATAAAATTACGGTTTCTAACGTCGGCAGCCAAGAAGCGGGTTGAATGTTACGGTTGATGTTGCGTTTAAGCTATAACTTAATGTACAATCCTGTTTGGTTTGTTTGCATGTTTGATAAGGATAAGACAGCATATAGAATGCTACCGATATGCCATCCCTAACGGGCAATGTCATTTAGTTCAATGATGAGTTTTCGCTGCATCCTGTTTGAAAAAAG
>CAXTDO010000271.1:0-7643 GCA_964242315.1 uncultured Flavihumibacter sp. | reverse complement strand
GCAAATACGTAGTCAGGGATTTTTAAGAGCAGACGGGAAAAGAGTTGTAAACGATAAAGGAGAAGTATTACTAAGAGGAATTGGTTTAGGCGGATGGATGCTGCAGGAGCCTTACATGTTACAGTTCAACGGCATTGCAGGCACCCAACATGAGATAAGAGCAAAGATCGAAGACCTTATCGGCAAAGACAGAACTAAAACATTCTATAATGCATGGCTGGCTAATCACTGCCGAAAAGCCGATATAGACTCGTTAGCTGCGTTCGGATTTAATTCTGTGAGACTTCCCATGCATTATAACCTGCTTACCTTACCGATTGAACAGGAAACGGTAGCAGGAAAAAATACATGGCTACCAAAAGGCTTTGCAATGATAGACAGCCTGTTAAACTGGTGTAAGGCTAATCGTATTTACCTTATTCTCGATCTGCATGCCGCACCCGGCGGGCAGGGAAATGATAATGCCATATCCGACAGAGATGCCTCTAAACCTTCGTTATGGGAAAGTGAAGCAAACAGACAAAAAACAATAAGTCTGTGGAGAGAACTTGCAAAACGATATGCAAACGAACAATGGATAGGCGGATATGATTTGATAAACGAGACTAACTGGGGCTTCACCGATATAAAGGACAAAAATGGTTGCATTGAACAACAGAACGAACCTCTGAAAAAATTATTGAAAGACATTACACTTGCTATAAGGGAAGTTGATAAAAATCATTTGGTAGTGGTGGAAGGAAATTGCTGGTGTAATAATTATAGCGGCTTTTTCCCGTTATGGGATCGCAACATGGCTGTAAGCTTTCATAAATACTGGAACTATAATGACCTGGGCTCTATCCGGAAGTTTATACAAATAAGAGACGAACAAAATGTTCCGGTGTGGTGCGGGGAGTCTGGTGAGAATTCAAACGTCTGGTTCACGGCTGCCATCAAGCTTTTTGAAGAGCATAATATGGGATGGGCATGGTGGCCTTTAAAAAAAATAGGATTTAACAACCCGCTCGAGATCAAGCCGGGCGAAGGCTATCAAAAGCTCATAAGTTATTGGAGAGGACGAGCTCCAAAACCTTCTGCCGACGAAGCTTATATCACTCTTATTCAATTAACCGAAAACATTAAAGCAGAAAATACCATTTTACATAAAGATGTAGTGGATGCAATGTTCAGGCAGGTTCGTACAAATGCAACCCTTCCATTTAAAAACCATGTGCTTGGCAGTAAAGCTATAATATTTGCAACTGATTATGATCTTGGCAGAAACGGTGAGGCTTATTATGACAATGATTCCGCTGACTACCATATATCAAGTGGCAAGAATACCCCCGGCAATAAAGGAAGAGTATATCGTAATGATGGGGTGGATATTGGAATTTGCAACGATGCCACTACTAATGGTTACGCCGTAACATCAGTCCAGGCCGGAGAGTGGCTGGAATATACATTGATGGTTCCGGCATCAGCGCGCTTCAGGGTAAGCATCAGGTATAAGGACGCTGCCCTGAGTGCAGCACTTTATTTAACCGTAAATGGAAAGCAGCTTACTCAAAATACTTCCATCACCAGTACAAATGATAGTGCCTGGAAGACAATGGAGATGGGAGAAATTTCTTTAAACAAAGGCATTAACAAGCTAAGAGTTGTTGCTGCTGCCGGCGAACTTAGTCTTAATTATCTGCAGCTTACCAGAGCTGCAACAGCTTTAACCAATCCCGATAGAAAAGCAAGAACTCGCGATAATGCAGAACTAACGCATAACGTTACAATGAAAACAACAACACATGAACTGTAAATCGTACATCAACATATTTAAAGCAGCAATAGTATTAGCTATAGTTACATGCTTTATTTCATGCTCAAGGAATAAAAGTCCGCAAGGCGGAGGTACTACACCTGTTCCGCCTGCTGTTCCTGCAACTAATGATGTTGACTTTTGGTTAACAAAAGCTGATCAAACTGTATTGCTTGCGAAGCAAACCGGTACCTTGAGCTTTTCGAATGTATCAAATCAAAACAGTACCATAACTGTTGACAGTACTGCAAAGTATCAATCAATAGATGGATTCGGATATACGCTTACTGGCGGAAGTGCACAGGTTATAAATACTTTATCAACCGCTCAAAAAGATGCATTACTGAAAGAATTGTTTACTACCGATGCCGGCGGTATTGGTATAAGCTACCTCCGCGTGAGCATTGGCGCATCTGATTTGAACCAGACCGTTTTTACTTATGATGATGTGCCGGCGGGACAAACAGATGTCAATCTTCAAAGCTTTAGCTTGAATCCTGATAAAACAGATCTTATTCCCTTATTGAAACAGATTGTTACTATCAATCCATCTATAAAAATAATTGCCGCACCATGGACCGCACCGGTGTGGATGAAGACCAATGGCAGCTCAACAGGTGGAAAACTGAAGCCTGAATATTACGGTGTGTATGCAAATTATTTTGTAAAGTATGTGCAGGCAATGAAGGCAGAAGGAATTACAATAGATGCAGTAACACCACAAAATGAACCCCTGAATCCAAACAACAATCCAAGTCTTGAAATGCTGGCAACGGAACAGGCAGCATTTATTAAGAACAACCTTGGCCCTGCTTTTAGGACTGCAAACTTAACTGCCAAAATTATTATTTACGACCATAATGCTGACCGCCCTGATTATCCGTTAGCTGTATTAAGTGATGCTTCAGCAAAGCAATACGTTGACGGGTCTGCGTTTCATTTGTATGGTGGTGACATAAATGCATTATCACAGGTTCATACTACGTATCCTGATAAGAATATTTATTTTACGGAACAATACACTGCTGCTACCGGAAGCTTTGCCGGCGATCTTTCATGGCATGTGAGTAATCTCATAATTGGTGCTACCCGAAATTGGAGTCGTAATGTACTTGAGTGGAATCTTGCCAGTGACGCCAGTTTCAATCCTCATACACCAGGCGGTTGTGCTAACTGTAAAGGTGCGCTTACAATTGCTTCAGGTATTACGCGTAACGTAGCTTATTATATTGTTGCACATGCATCCAGGTTTGTTCCTGCAGGGTCTTACCGGGTGGATAGTAATACACCTAACAGCCTTCCAAATGTTGCGTTTGTGACACCTTCAGGTAAAAAAGTTTTGATTGTTCTGAATACGTTTAACACATTTCAAAGTTTCAATATAAAGTTTAAAGACAAAGCCGTGGTAACCGGGTTAGAAGGTGGGGCAGTTGGATCGTATGTCTGGTAGAAGTGAAGGTTAAATTATGAGTCGTTTTTAAAACATATTAAGTGTACCGTTTGTATATGCATGCTATAAAGTTGATTGCCATGAAAATAAGGATTGCTGTTGCCATGATTGCCCTGTTTTATGTTAGCGGATGTGATAAAAGCTCCGGTGGCAGTTCTTCCACACCCGATCCGACGGTAACAGTCGGTAACGCAACACAGGTTGAAGGAAATGGTGGCACCTCCGATTTTGAGTTTGTTGCCACGCTAAGCAATGCTACATCTAAGCTGGTTACCATAACTTATTCACTGGCAGATGGAACCGCAAAAGCGGGTGAAGATTTTGTTGCAGCCATAAATCAAACTGTGGTGTTTCAACCAAATGAAACCAGCAAGACAATAATTGTAAAGGTAGTGGCTGATGATATAAAAGAACCGGATGAAACTTTTACTCTAACTGTAACCAATGCCGTAAATGCAAAGGCTCCTGCAAAAGATGCAATAGGTACTATTATAAACGACGACACAAAGATCGCTATTAGTAATACAGGTTATGATGCACCGACATCTTACCCGGGATATGCATTAGCCTGGAGTGATGAATTTAACGGCACATCGTTAAACATGGCTAACTGGTCTTTTCAAAACGGCAATGGATGTCCTAATTTGTGTGGTTGGGGTAACAATGAACTGGAGAATTATGCTGAAAATAATTTGTCGTTACAGGATGGTAAAATGATTATTGAAGCACGTAACGAAGGGGGCACTTATACTTCATCTAAAATTCTATCTACCGGCAAAAAAACCTTTAAGTTCGGCCGCATTGACATAAGGGCAAAGTTACCAAAGGGAAAAGGCATCTGGCCTGCATTATGGCTTATGCCCGAAAGCAGTGTTTATGGCAACTGGCCTAAAAGCGGTGAATTGGATATGATGGAAATGTTAGGTCATGAGCCAAACAAAGTATATGGAACATTGCATTTTGGTCCTGGTCCGGGAAGCACTCAGATAGGTAAAAACTTTACTTTGCCAGTCGGTAGTTTTAGCGATGAGTTTCACGTATTTTCATTAATATGGAAACAGGATCAAATACAATGGCTGGTAGATGGCAGTGTATATGCCACCGCCAACAAAGCCGATTTTGGCACAAACAATTATCCCTTCAATGAGCAGTTTTATTTCATCATGAATCTGGCTGTAGGCGGACAGTGGCCTGGCAACCCCGATGCAACTACCAGCTTTCCGCAATGGATGATAGTGGATTACGTGCGGGTGTATCAATAGTTTCAATGATGATAAATGTTTTTTGGAATCAATACCGGAAGGAACCAATTAATCTCATAAAAATCAAAAATGCAATGGCGGACGGATGATCCGGAACGAGGCTGAAAGATTCGGCATTTTATCCAGGAGCCAATGCATGTCTTCAAAAGTCAAATCAAATTCCTGACTGAATTAAACCTGTCGCCTTGTATTCGCAAGGCAGTAAAACTCAGTAGCACTTTAATACGATAAAGGCTGGCAATGCTTTCAGAGTGAATAAACGGCGTTGAACAATAGGAAACTTTAACTTTATCAACATCAGGACTAACGATGCAATTAACCTCGGGTACACAGCAAGGACCTATCATAATACACAATTAATGATTCTTTTTAGCGTTTTAAAGCCCGCTATGGCATTGAATTTACCCGATGGACCGCTGGTTGTGGCAGCACATGAATAAGTGTTTATCTGAGAGCACGTAATGGTTGCAATTATAACAGGTGAGGTTCGTAACGGCAGATAATTAATTGCCGTACCTCAACTAAGATCCGCGATGAAACATATAATTCAAAGGCTTTTTGCAATCGTTTTCACTTTTACCTATCTATCTACCTCGGTAGGCTTCTCTCAAATGAGGCAGGTTTACACAGACAATACCGGGAATAATGAAATCTTTAAAATCAGTTTTTATTCTTCTTCCAATGGTTATGTGGCTTTCCGTGACTGGATTGGTTTTACTACCGATAGTGGAAGAACATTTTCTAAACGATACATTACGCCAACCAATGTAGATTTCAACGGTTACAGCGTGAACATAACATTTGGATTCGGAGTTAACGGGGTAAAAGCATTCAGCCAGGATACTATAATTGTTTACGGTGATTATGGACTGGTGCCTGCCATTCTTTATTCTGTTAACGGAGGTAACAACTTCAAGCTGGTTTATTATTCCCAGTACAATCCTACACAATTAAGAATGGGAATTATGGATATGATTTTCCCACAAAACGGTAACACAGGCTACGCAATAGATGCGGACAGAATTTTAAAAACGACAGATAAAGGAGTTACATGGACGTTGAACAGGGATGACCCGAACAGCTTTCTTACTTACCTGGAAGCAGTGGACGATAAAAATATTTTCGCCACCAGTAACAATTATTACAGCCACAAATTATTAAAAACATCCGATGGCGGAACAAGCTGGCAGCAGGTTACCTTACCGGCAGGGCAATTGAATTACTCCTTTTTCATATCTGCATTAACAGGATGGGTAAATATCATCAACGGATCGAGGTACAGCATTTATTTTACCTCAAACGGAGGTACGAATTGGGTAGAAAAAAACAACCCTGATATACTTCCTGTGTCCTTTAAAAAAATGAAGTTTATAAACGATAGCACGGGCTTTGCAATAACTGATTCGTTCACGGTTTTTAAAACTACTGACGCTGGAAAAATTTGGGAGCCGCTACCAAGAGACAATAACTTTACTTACTTAAACTATACTCACAATGATCTGCAGTATTGGAACAACCGGTTGTGGGCAGGCGGAGGTCATGGTTTCCTGGAATTGAATACCAACGCTGGAGTTTCTTTACCTAAAGCCTATTTTAAAATTGATACTGCCAACTCAGGAAAAACCGGTGTTGTTAACCTGGTGGATTTTTCAAAACCTGCCTACCAGTTTAAGTGGTATGTAAATAATCTTCTGGTGAGCGCTGCTTATAACGCTTCTTATATTCATGATATTTACCGGGGAACCGATACTATAAAATTGATTGCTTCAAATGGTACACGTTCCGATACTGCAATAAAAATACAACTTTTTGATGCGGTCCCCTACCCGTCTCCGTTAGTGTCGTCATTCACTCCTTCCAATGGTGGTACGGGAACTTCAGTAGTTATAATCGGAAATTTCTTTGCCGGCGTTACTTCGGTAACTATCGGGGGCGCTGCTGCCAGTTCCTTTAGCGTTGTATCCTTAACACAGATTATTGCTGTTATAGGTTCCGGTGCAAATGGAAACGTGGCTGTAACTACGCCGGGAGGAACCGGGTATCTTGCAGGATTTATATTTTACCCACCACCCGTTATTAAGTCTTTTTCGCCCAAAACCGGCCCCGTTGGAACCAATGTATTCATCACCGGGAACAGCTTTAGTAACGTTCCGGCTAATAACATCGTATATTTTGGAAGTGTGAAGGCCAGGGTGCTTTCAGCTACATCAACCCAACTTTCCGTAGCCGCGCCTGCGGGAGCAAATTACCAGCCTATCACTGTTACCGTTAATAATCATTCAGCTTATTCAGATCAACCCTTTGTAATAACATTCCCGGGCGTGTGCGGATTTACTGACAATTCATTTGCAGCCGCAAAACGTTATGTGTTTGGTGGTTCTTATAATTCCAGCGGATTGGTAGTAAGCGACTTTGATGGAGACGGGAAAACCGATATCGTTGCCACAAACGATTTGGGGATGACTGTATACACAAATACAAGCCTGCCTGGGAAAATTGATTTTGATAGAAAATTTAATTCAGCCACCGCGCAACCGCACGGCGGAATAGCTGTTGGAGACTTAGATGGAGACGGCAAAACGGATATTGCCGTAACAAATACAACTGAAGGTTCGGTATCTATCTTTAAAAATACCAGCACTAACGGAGTAATTTCCTTTTCAAAAGTAAATTTCTCAACAGGTGGCTTTCCTACATCAATTTCAATCAACGATCTTGACCTGGACGGCAAACCAGACATGGTTATCACCAACGCCGGCTCTAATGTGAATACGATTGCTGTATTTCGAAATATCACTACCGGGAGTATTATCGCCTTTGCTCCCAAAGTTGATCTGGGTGTTGGTTTAAGCGTTCTTAAGGTTTGCATCAGCGACCTTGATGGAGATGGCATTAATTCCTCTACTGTTTACAGGAATATCAGCGAGATCGGCAATCTCGCTTTTGCCAACAGGATCGTATTTGAACATTTCGTTTATTCAGCTACCGATGGAGACGTTGGGGATATTGATGGTGATGGCAAACCTGACATCGGGATAACTTACGACATCAGATACACTCTTGATGCTACCAATTCGATAGCAATTTATAGAAACACAAGTACCATTGGAAACATCTCCTTTGCGGCGCCAGTGGG
>CAXTDO010000270.1:0-7646 GCA_964242315.1 uncultured Flavihumibacter sp. | reverse complement strand
ATAAGAGGAGGGCCACAGAGGAAACCAAAAAAGCCGATCGTTGAAACGGCTGCCAGCGCTACACCCGGCGACAGCACCTTTGATCTGCCTGCCGCACTGTACACAAGGGGTACTACCGATGATACACCCATACCTACCATTAAAAATCCGATAATTGCAGTTACTATGTTAGGGAACAGCACTGCCGTTAAAAGTCCGGTTGCCGTAAGCAGACCGCTCCACTGCAGAATGCGTTTTATACCAAAACGAACGGTAGCCCAGTCGGCAAAGAAACGCCCGAAAGCCATCATGCTCATGAAAGCGGTATAACCTGCGCCAAGCCACGCCTCATCGGCAACTACCACTTTTTTAAAGTACACGCCGCTCCAGTCGAACATGGCTCCTTCGCATATCATGGAGCAAAATGCAATGATGCCCAGGTTGATCAGCGATTTGTCTGGCTTCGCAAAAATGGGTTGATTGCCTTCCGGCTTAGCATCTTCTTTAAGGAGGCTGCGGTTACTGATTAAAAGGATCGTTATAGCAGTAACCGTAATTAGAATAAAATGTTGGTAAGGAAAAATGCCTTTTCCCATCATAAAAGTGCCTATTGCAGCTCCCACAAAACCAGCAAGGCTCCAGAGTCCGTGAAAGGATGCCATAATAGATCGCTTGTACAATGCTTCCACGCCAACTGCCTGTGTATTTATGGAGATATTCAGCATGTTTCCTGACAGGCCGAAAATAAATAAGCCGGTAACCAGGTGGAGCACACTGCTTGCCAGTCCGAGTGTAACCAGTGCCAGACTGTACAATATGGTAGCGATGATCACAATTTTACGGCTACCTGCTTTTGCAGTGAGAAAACCTGCCAATGGCAGGGAAATTATTGACCCTACGGGAAGCGCTATCAGTACAAGCCCGAGCTGGGTGTCTGACAAACCAATACTTTGCTGAATGCTGGGAATTCGTGATGCCCAACTGGCAAAGCATAAGCCATATTGAAAAAATATAGCACCTACCGCAATTCGGTTTATCCTGTGAGGGGCGCTTAGAGAAAGTGTTTGACTGATCATAACTTAGATATTAGTAACGGAATTGCAACTGCTATATTCTTTCTTTCAACTTTTTGCAAATCCTTCAGCAAAGATAGCTACTAGTTTGCAACATTATGCAATTAAATTTTAAACATTGCATTATATTGCATTATTTTACATTATGTTAAAAGTAGAACGATTGCGATGGATTCTTAGCCGTCTCGAACAGGATAAAAAAGTATTGTTATCAACTTTAAGCGATGAGCTGGCAGTTTCGGAAGATACGATACGCAGAGACATCCGCGAACTCTCAGACCAGGGACTATTAAAAATGGTGAGGGGCGGTGCGGTGCCACATGCACCAGGACCCAAACATTTTACCGACAGGATTCATGTAGCAAATAAAGACAAACAGGAGATAGCCCTGAAAGCATTAAGCTTATTACATGATGGACAGGTGGTGATATTCGATGGGGGTACTTCCACGCTGGCGGTGGCCGGTATGCTGCCAAAAGATCTTAAAATTACGGTGGTAACAAACAGCTTTCCGGTTGCCAGTATGCTGGAAAATCATGAAAATGCGGAAGTGCTGTTTGCCGGTGGCCGGTTGTTCAAAGATTCGTTTGTTACGGTTGGTTTTGATACCATTCGTTTTTTTCAGAATATCCGTGCAGATGTTTGTTTCCTGGGCATCTGCAGTATACATCTGCACTTAGGCATCACCAGTCACTCTTATGAAGAAAGCGAAGTGAAGAAAACCATCGTGGCATCATCCGGCCAGGTGGTGGCATTAACAACGCTTGATAAAATTGATACCGCAGAACCGTTTTATATTTGTTCGGCTACGTCGCTGAATGCCATCATTACTACATCTCCCGAACATGCAAGGCTGGAACCTTTCAGTGAGGCGGGTATTTCCATTTTGTAATTGAGTCTGAACCATGATTTACATGATTAAAGGATTGTTATGATAACAACTAACTGATCAAGATAATCCTTTAATCATGTAAATCATGGTTCAGACCCCATGTTAGAAACTACAAAATTTCATGAATGTGATTATAAATATTCTCCTCTATCTTATCGGTGGGCACATCATTCGGGTCGCCGCCGAAGGGATCTTCAATTTCTTCTGCAATAAGCTCCAGGCTGGCCAGCACATAAAGTATAAATGCAACTGCGGGTATTACGAGATAACCCAGGCTGAACACATACCCAAAGGGTAGCGTCATGATATAAATAAAAATAAACTTTTTTAAGAATACACTGTACGAGTAAGGTATAGGAGTGTTTTTAATGCGTTCGCAGCCACCACAGATGTCAGTGAAGGACTGCAGTTCTTTATTTAGTATAATCAAATGCTCATTACTGATTGCGCCGTTTTTGTGGAGTTCAATAATTCGTTTTATCATAAACCCGGCTATCTGGTTGGGTACATGTTTTTCGTGGTCTATGTCATGTGCTAAATTTTTTACGTCCGTGTCAAACAATTCGGTACGCGTACTTTCATGTCGTAAATGATTTTTTAAGGCGGATGCATAAGCAGGTATCATCTTCCTGAAAAATGAGGTATTCTCTTCGTCATCAGGAGGAAGCATGGCTGATAATTTAATGGCCAGGTTGCGGCTGTTGTTTACCAGCGATCCCCATAGTTTTCTTCCTTCCCACCACCTGTCGTAAGCAGTGTTGGTACGGAACACCAGCAGCATGGAAAGGGCGAAGCTAACCAGGCTGTGCACCATAGCAATGTTTTTCACATGACTAAATTCGGATAATTTAAATACTTCTGTTTCCAGATAAGCAATCAACCAGGAGTAAAGGCAAATGAAAATAATCAGCGGAAGTAGTTTTCTAAAGGTATCGGCTTTATGAAAGCGAAAGATATTGCTTAACCAGTCTCTGGTATTATAGCTAATCATGGAGAAGGCTGTTTAAAGTTGAAAGTACGGATTGTAGCAATAACAAAGAGACTGATTATTTCTCAACTTCTTTTTATCACTTAAGCGTTCAGACCTATAGGTTTTAAAAACCTTATAGGTATAAAATACAGACTGTGTCATCCTTTCAAGACCTGTCGATGCTCGTTTTCTGTTTTGTCAGACCTTGCACGTCATTTAATCTTAGCTAATTTGTTGATCTACATTTATTGTAATCCGGTATTCACGTTATTCTAATAAAAATCAGAGTGAACTTGTGATAAATAGTCATGGAAGCCCCATCCGGTATTCTCCGTGTCGTCAACAACATCAAGGGCACGTAACGCAAATTCATCAAGCAGGTTTTCCTTTCTCATTAATGTTAAAGCCTGAACATAAGTCTTTTCCAGGCTGGAGTAAAACCCTTCGTTAATGTCACCATAATCATTGGTGAATTTTACACCTGTTTCCACGTAGAAGAGCATTAGATCGGCAATCAACCGGGTTGATGCGCCAAATTTTTTAAATTCGCTTATTGCCTTTTTTCCTTCTTTAAGATTGAAGCCGAAACCTCTTTTTGGATAGAATGCTTCAAAAACCTTGTCTTTATAATTTTTGAAAAGTTCGTTTTCATTAGGTTCTATATAAAAATCAAAAAAATCTTTAACTGATTTATTTTTTTTATACAAGTCGGTGATTAAGTTGATAAGGTTATCCTTATCCAGCTTATTGAGTTCCTTTTTTACGTCGGTTAATCCCATTATGCATGGTCTTTAATATTGGTATTACCTGTTGGATAGTTAGAGAGTATAAGTTAGTTAAAAAAATATTCAACAATCCATATACAATGCTAATACAATGTCGTTGACTTAAGTTTTTGAGAGCGATCATCTCTCTTGTATTCTCTTATTTTTTACTCATATTTTTAATCTAAGATACGTTACTGAAACGGTATAATGGAAGGTCACAATATGTTCTTTCAGAAGCGAGTCCCGCTAGGGCAATGTCATTAAGTTAAGAGAGCTTGAATTCAAATGATGTTCAATAAGCAATCAATGTCGTTGACTTAAGAGGCCTAAAATGAAGAAAATATTCAATAATCAATATTCAACTATCAATTTTCAATTAAGACAGTGGTCATTTTGTCAAGAGTTCTTGATTGAGAATTGAATATTGATAGTTGAATATTGAACATTTCCTTAACTTAAGGACATTGCCCTAGCGGGACTCGCTCCTGACAAAATTCATAGTTACTTTATCTCAAGCATTAATTGTAATAGGATCCTGTATTAATTAAAGTGTATACCGGATTATACAATACTTTTAATTGACGGTTACTAACACAAAACTCCGACTCGGCGAATCGCTTAAAATTATGCTTAACTCAATGACTTACATTCAAGGTAATCCAGTATTCACGTTAATTAATAAGATAGGCAAAAGTTCTAAGCGATTTAGTGAGCCAGGTCGTTCCCTCCTAACCGTCATTTAAAGTATTAGCTAATTCAGTATTCACGTTAATGTAATACAGAAGTAGTTTTTGCCAGTATTTTTTACTTGAAAATTAAATCGCAGGTATACTGCTGACTTCCCAACTGAAAGCTGATTGATCTTTGCTCCAGTCCAGCAACACCTCATCTCCATTTTTAATTTCACCGGCAACGATTTTATTAGAGATGGCATTGCCCAATCTTTTGCGAATTGTTTCTTTTAACGGCCGGGCGCCATACATCGGTGAAAAGCCTGAATGAACCAGTTCTTCCTTTGCTGCTTACTCTCCAATTCTTCCCGGATGCTTTCTAATATATCAAGAAAGGCTGCTTTCTTTTTAGGGTCTTGTATAATTTCCTGTAAATGCTTGCTTCGTTCTAACTCAGCCTTAATTTTTAAATAGCGTTTCTCTTCATTATCCTGCTTTTGGAGGATACTGATTCTTTTCTTGAGATCATCCGCCCTGAACGATTTCAGACTGTCAAAGTTCACAGTCACTTCCTGCATTGAATCGTCTTCATCACCGGTTTTCAATTCCACTTTAATCTGTGGTTTAACATACTCAATGAGTTTAGTTAATGATACGGTATGCTCGTCCGGAACCACTTCAGGTTCATAAGAGCCTTCCAGGTTTAAGCTCGTAATTATGAGCGTTCTGTTCGTGTTGATTTTTGTAAAGCTTTGCTCTACTTCAATATCCTGTATGCCAATCGGACCAGGGATATCAAAATCTATCTCTTATGCCATTGTAGTTAAGATTTAGGCAGCATTCTTTGGGTAGGATACAATAATCTTAAAATTCGCTTAGGGGATTATTGCTGTTCTAAAGATATATTAACAAATGAAATAGCTGCCAAATCTTTTTAACATTTGTGAGAGAAGTAATTCTTACAATGGCGGATATTTTAGTAAATGAGCAAATTAAAATATTTGGTAAATAACCATGCTGATGTTTTTTTTTACCACAGAGCGCAGAGGAGGAAACGCAGAGGGCGCAGAGGGGTTTCCTCTGCGCTCTCTGTGGTAAAAAAAAACTCCATAATCGAGGTTGAAGTTGGCAACTGTCCTGGATCACGGCATCTTATAAAAAGTAGACACTGATCCGTCGCTGTCTGTAACCTGGAAGCATACACGCTGGCCTTGTGTTGTAAGAACGAGGTGGTGAAGATCGAAATGGGCGCCTTTGCCGGTTTGCGGGTTCCACACTTCATCTGACCTTAATGCCCTGTTTGTTCCGCTGGTAGATTTGTATGTGCCGCCCGTTGAATAGAAATCCATATTTCCCTGACTATCTGATTCATAATAGCCGTTGTAGGAGATATTCACTTCTAGCCCGGTTCCTCCGCCAAGTGTGGAGAATATGTGATCAAAGCAGGTGCCGGTGCCGTCTGCATTGATGGTGAACTGAAGGGCAAATCCATAAGCTGAGCCTTTGTATACGCCGTTGTTGTCGTAGTAAGCCGCATCGCTTCCATTTGTCCACATCCATTTGCCTACCAGCTTAGGATCAACTTTGTGGATGCCTGTACCGGGATCACCCGGATTTACAACATCGTCTTTCGTGCAACTGATTGCTGAAAGGGAAAGTACCAAAGCGCCTAAGATGGCAACACTAAGTTTTGTAAACGCGAAATTTCTTGTTTTCATAATTGTATTTGTATGTTTTGTTGCACAAACTTCCATGATATGATCTTTCATGCTAGCATACAAATGAATGAATTGAAGAAAAGGGCGTTTTGATTGTTGCGTGGTGTTATTCTATGTTCCGGGAAAGATAGCAATTGCCTTAGCGCTTTAATTACTCTGTTTATAGTAGATGTGCAACCATCCATCATTGAGACGAGGCACCCTTACAACATTCCATAAATGGCCGAGTAACAATTTGTCTTACATCTTTGCTTTATCCATAAAGGCAATGCTCAGAATGATGCTGGCGCAAATTATACCGGCAAAAAAAACGAGCAGTGCAAGTATGCTTTTAGCATTTATTTTACTTGCTCTGAAAAGCAAATAACCTACAAGCAGGTTAAATAATGCCCAGAGAACATTTGTCAGCGGAGATGAAAGTCCTATCCCGGGAGGGTTGGCGAATGGCGTTGGAAAAGCGTTTCCGGAAATTCCATTAACAAAATGCGGAACTGCATTAGTTAAAAAAAATCCTGAAAAAAAACCGGCAGCATAATGGTACCATTTCATTGCTTTGTCTGTGCTTTCCATAATTATAATATTTTTATTTCTTTCTGTTTGTCTTCTCAATAACGAATTGCAGTGTTAAGTTAAGTATGATATGACGAATTTCTTGTAGTAGCTAACCTGGTAAGTGTTTTTTAACCCCGGCTCTTCCTCCGTGGTTAAGGAACTGGTCGCACGGCTGAGATGTATCACGTCAGTTTACAATTAACATAACACTACTGCCGTATCAAACGTAAATTATCTGTTATTAGGCTATCAGCCGTGAGTTATCAAGACGAAAGCCTATCTGGTTTTGATCTGCTGATACCTGACGGCTGATAGCTGATAGCAATTCATACATAATTCTCACTTCTAAAACGCAGGGTCTACAAGTTCACTTTTCAATGCCAGCACCCCGAACGCACATTCATGTATTTTTTGCAAAGGTTCTTTATTTATGAACCGTTCAAGTCCTTCTATACCCAAGGCAAATTCACGTAATGCCAGAGAGCGTTTGTCAGATAACCCTCTTGCTCTTAATCTTGTAATATTTGCGGGGGTATTGTATTCAGGTCCGTAAATGATACGTAGATATTCTTCTCCCCTTACTTTGACGGCAGGTTGTATCAACCCTTTTTTACCTTTTTCAATGAAGTTAAAAGGCTTTACCACCATTCCTTCTCCGCCACCGGCCGTTAGTTGCAACCACCACTGCGTGGCTTCTTCTATTGCCGCCTCATCATTCAAATTAAAGATTTTATAAGGAGTAGCTAATAAGATAGATGCATCTTCTGCGCAAAATGCTTCTATGTTACGCATGTGCCATTCGTGATCCTTTTCAACACACAACATGCCTTCAGTAGCCAGAATATGAAAAGGAGCCAGGGTATAATCATTTAAATCAGTTACAGTGTGACAATAGTGGTTGTATGATTTTACGTATGGGAAGGGGAACGTTTACAGTTCCGGTTTGTCTTTGCAACGTCCGTTCGTAGC
This sequence comes from uncultured Flavihumibacter sp., assembly GCA_964242315.1. Classification (GTDB taxonomy): domain Bacteria; phylum Bacteroidota; class Bacteroidia; order Chitinophagales; family Chitinophagaceae; genus JADCRZ01. The sequence goes on along the minus strand of CAXTDO010000270.1, from coordinate 55 downwards.
AGTAGAAAAAGCTTTCGAAATAGCGGCACTCATGAATGAGCTCGCTACATAAGGC
>CAXTDO010000269.1:0-7655 GCA_964242315.1 uncultured Flavihumibacter sp. | reverse complement strand
AAACCTCTGTGCCCTCTGTGTTTCCTCCTCTATGCCCTCTGCGGTTAAAAAATCTTATAACTCAACGGATTTAAAATAACTATCATCCTAATTGTATCTTGTGCTCTCAACAAGGTACCATGGTTGAATCCATAAAATCAATACTGCAAAAAAAATCAAGCTACAAAGTCACTGGCAGCTTATGGCTGGAATGCGAGGGTGAACGTTTCTTCGGCCCGGGCCGCGTGGAGCTGCTGCAAAGGATTGAAGAAACCGGCTCTATAAATAAAGCTGCTAAACTAATGGGTATGTCTTATAAAAAAGCCTGGGAGATGATCAATGCATTGAATGCCCAGGCCAGTAAACCATTTGTAATTACACAAACGGGTGGCGAACATGGTGGCGGCTCTGTGATCACCGAAGAAGCGAAATTGCTTATCACCTATCATCAGCAACTACGCCAGCGTTTCCTTGAATTTTTAGACAAAGAGACAAAGCAATTGATCTTGTTCTGAACCCGCAATTTTTTTATTGTCAGCAGTTTTATTCAGCAAAACCGTTATATCTTTAAAAAAATAACGACCTGGATTTCGCTTATTAAATTGCCGCAAAATAATTTACATAAATTAAATAATAAATTATTTATTCTAACCGCAAAGGAGAAAAATGACCTGGTGGCTTTTTTGCGAATGCTTACACACAAACATTTTTCTAATTTCTTCTAAAACAGCAATTATGATCCTTTTCCGCTTTTTTTCAGCAGTTCTTTTATGCGTGGCCGGCTTCTTTTCTTATGCGCAGGAAACCGCCCCAAAACCTTCCCTTAAGATAAGTGGTGAAGTAACAAAGCCCCTGGAATTATATATGGAAGATTTATCGAAGATGAAAACCGTAACTGCAAGTATGAAGGATAAAGCAGGTAAGGATCATAGTTATAAGGGTGTTGACATACAGGAAATATTAAGGACGGCAGGTGTTACAATGGACACACAACTGCGTGGCAAGAACCTTAGCAAGTACCTTCTGGTAAAATGTGCCGACGGCTACGAAGTATTGTTTTCACTTGCAGAGTTGGACAGCAGTTTCACCGACCGTGTTGTAACGCTTGCCTACGAATCGGATGGCAAGCCACTGCCGGCCGGCATAGGGCCTTTCAGGCTGGTTGTGCCCGCCGAGAAAAAACCCGCCAGGAGCGGGTTTCAGGTAATAGCAATGGTGATTAAGTTTGCAAAAGAATAAAGGATTTCGCCAGGCTGAACCTCTTATTCACTTTCAGCCTTTATGACCCTGGCAGGAATATAAATATCGAACACGGCGCCTTTGTTCAACGCTCCCGTAGCGGTAATAACACCATTATGATTTTCAACGATCTTTTTAACGATCGATAGCCCTATTCCGGTGCCTTTGTATTCCTCCTTTCCATGCAGGCGCTGAAACACTTCGAAAATCCTTTCCTTGTATTGAGGATCGAAGCCTATACCATTGTCTGCTACACTGATATGGCAATAGCTGTTTTCCGGGAAAAGAGAAACGCTCTTTACTGTCTCCCCTTTTATAATGCGGCAGTTAATTTCAATCAATAAAGGCTCGTCTGATTTTGAAAACTTTAGTGAATTACCAACGAGATTGTACATAAGCTGCCGGAACTGAAATGGAATAATGTTCGCTTCACAAACCGCATTTATAGACATCGTGGCATTTTTTTCAAGGAACGTTTCCTTCAGATCATTCTTTACTTCATTAATTATTTCATTTAAATTGATATTACTAAACCTTCGCTCAGCCGTGCTGGTACGTGAATAGGCAAGTAGATCTTCAATAAGCGTTTGCATCCGCTTTGCCGCTTCATTCATTCTTACAAAATAATCCTTTCCCTTTTCCGACAGGTTCGAAAGCTCTTTTTCGATGATCCGGCTTGTAAAGGTTTGTATCTTTCTGAGTGGTTCCTGAAGGTCGTGACTGGATACATAAGCAAAGCTCTTGAGCTCCGCATTCATCTTTTCAAGCTCCATGTTTTTCTCTTCCAGTTCCTGGGTACGTTCCTGAACCTGCTTTTCCAGCTCACCTGCAAAAACTTTCTGTTCCTGAATGTCTGTACTGGTACCTACCCACATCTGGATATTGCCTAAAGCATCTCTTTGAGGTATAGCCCGACTTAACTGCCAGCGGTATTCGCCATCAAATCTTCTGAACCTGTGTTCAAATAAAAAATCTTTTCCGGTGGCTATAGAACTTATCCATTTGGTAATATTTTCTTCGCGGTCATCAGGATGAACTATTTGTATCCACCCTTCGGTATAAACCTGTGCCATCGTTAAACCGGAGTAATCAAATACAGCCCGGTTAAAATAGTTTAAATTACCATTTGTATCACCTGTCCATACAAACTGGGGCATGGTGTCTGCCAGCAACCTGAACTTTTCTTCGCGTTCCTGAAGTTCTTCTTTATAATATTTTTCTTCCGTAATATCCTGAACGGTACCTATCAATTTTACCGCGAGTTTATCTTCATTAAAAAATACCTTGCCCCTGGTTCTTATCCACGAGATGGAGTTATCAGGTTTAACGATCCTGGCTTCATAAAAATAAATGCCGTTCCTCATAGCTTTGTCAAAGGCTTTTTCAACCACTTTATGCAGATCGTCGGGATGTATGCTGCCGCGTAAATCTTTATGAGTGAAAACATGAGATCTTTCAAGTCCAAAAATTTCTAAAAGCCGCAAAGAATAAATGATCTCACGGGTTTTAAGGTCCAGATCCCAGGTGGCGAGCTCCGTTGCTTCCAATGCCAGGCGCAACCTTTCCTCTGCATCTTCCACTTTTTGTCTTGCCTCCACCTTTTCTGTTACATCATTCACTGTAATCATAACTCCTGAAATCGAACTATCTGCTTCAAACAGCGGCGTGAATTCATAGTCAATGTAAAATGCTATCAGGCCATCGTTGCCCTGAACGTACGCAACGGATTCTACTTCCTGATGTGATATTCCGGTGAAAAAGACTTCATCCAGCAACTTCGGATATTTTTGATTATTTAGTTCTGGGAAAACGTCCTGCACACTGCGGCCAATAACCTCACTCTCTTTCTTATGCCATATCTTTTCGTACATTACTTTATTGGCCAGTTCAACAACATGATCCTTCCCTCTTAAGATAGTCATCGGAATAGGAGACTGGACCACCAGGTTCCTGAATTGTTTTTCACTTTCGGCGAGTGAATGCCTGACCTTTACGAACTCTGTAACTTCGCTTGCAATTACAATTATTCCATCGATATTTCCGTTTTCATCGAGATAGGGCTGGTATGCAAAATTGAAATAGGTTAATTCTTTTTTACCATACCTGTTAAGTGTCACCGGAAATTCCGTTCCATAGAATGGGATACCGGTTGTTAATACATCAGTAAGAAAAGAAGCTACACTTTCCTTTGTTTCTGGAAGTGAGTCAAACAAAGGCCTGCCGACAAATTCGCTTTCATCCCGGTCTACAACCTGCAGATATGCATCATTAGCCATCTCCACAATAAAGTCGGGACCTTTGAAAATGGTAATACCAATAGCTACCTGCTTAACCGTGTTGCGGAATTCCTTTTCGCTTTTTTCTGCTTTTTTTCTCGCTACTACCCTTTCGGTAATATCCTGCAATATGCCGCTGAAGCGGTATGCAATGCCGTTTTTATCAAACAGCGCTTTACCCTTTGCAATCACCACCCGCTCCCTGTTAGTTAAGGGATTTTTAATGGTGTATTCCATCTCATAAACACCCGTTGAACCGGGTTGCAGGGCCTTACCTATCGCATATATAACATGGGGACGATCTTTATCTGCTATTGCATTTAATGCATTTGATAAATTTATTTCGTCCTCAGGAGCCAGACCAAACCATTCTTTTAACCGGTTGTTTCCGGTAAAACGGTTTGTTAGCGGGTCTAGGTCCCATATTCCTAACTCTGCCGCATCGAGGGTAAAATTAAATTGTTCTTCCCTTTCCTTTATTTCTCTTAAGCTATTGATGTTCTGGGTGGTTTCATAACAGGTTACTAAAACGCCTGAAGGTTTTCCCGATTCATCGGGAACAGGACTGTAACTGAATGTCCAGTAGACGTCTTCTAATTTTCCGTTAAGATCGATGGGCATAAGCTGGTCTTCGTTCCATGTAGCGCCTTCGCCCGAAAGCACCTGATCTATCAGTGGTTTAATAGTAGGCCATATTTCAGTCCAGGTATCTTCAGCCCGTTCTCCTAAAATATGTGGATGTTTCCCATTACGGCCTAAACTCGGGCGGTAGGCATCGTTGTAAAAATTAACCAGGTTAGGCCCCCACCATAAAAACATGGGAAACCTTGAATTAAGTAAAATGCCCAGTGTGATACGCAAGGTCTGAGGCCAGCTTTCCGGATTGCCGACCAGTGTTTTACTCCAGTCTTTCGCACGGATCAGAGCGCCCATTTCCCCACCGTCTGCAAGAAATGGCAAGTTATCAGCAATGACTTCAGTTTTCATGAAAAGGGACAGGTTTAAGGCTGCAATACAAAATTTTCAAGTGATCTTTTACTCGTTATGTGGGAAGCAGAAGATATAGCCTCACGAATTACTTTTTTAAGCTTCGTAAATTCGTTTGGCTTACTGATATAGTACAAAGCGCCATTTCTATACAGCTTGTTTATCATTTCATGGTCGAATGAGGTAGAGAAAACGATCACAGGCAGGCTTTTCAGCCGGTCATTGATTTTAATTTCAGAAAGACATTCATAGCCGTTTTTTCTTGGCATATTCAGGTCCAGAAACAAAATATCCGGTAAAACATCCGTTTCGTTTGTGAGAAAATGCATTAGCTGTTCGCCGTCAGTGACGGTTTTAAGTATCGTTGATTCATCCAACTCATTTAAAGCATCAGTAAAAAAATCTATATCATCCCTATCGTCGTCAGCGAGAAGAAGATATTTTGGTGCTGTACTCATCCGTTAAAATTACGCTATTAATAGGAACTGTGATTTGGAAGATGTGATTATGTTCATTGCCAGCAAAGTTCCATACTGCTTGAGATTTAATGTCATCCTGCGTTAGTAATTAATTTCCAGTTGATTTCGTTAAGTTAAGCAATTGCTTGGTATGCATGTGAGGTTCTTCGGTTTCGAGCTAGTTTTTACATAAGTTCATTATAATGTATTTGATCTTGTATTAAATAAAGATAAGCTGGTATCCTGTGAGAACACATTGTTACATTATCTTAAGCCTTGTCTGTAATGGATCTTAGAAGAGTAATCTGAGTAAAATACAAGATAGATGGTCGCTCTCAAAAAGTTAAGGCAACGACATTTGAGGGTTGCAGCCAGTTGGCACAGAGGTATTTAAATCATGCTGGTTTGTACGCTATAAAATTTGTTCTGCCAAAAGTTAAATCAGGAATTGCATAAGGATCGAAGCCAACATTTTTTAATATATTGAGCCAGGTAGCCTCACTGAACAAGCCTTCCACATGATGATCATGTTCTACATGAATACTTCCGTCGGCATCACGCATCAGGTAAGCGTAATCAACGGTGTAGGAGTCATCGTTCGGGTCAGGGTCCCGTGTCCATTCCAGGTATCTTAAGCCACGTCCATTGTCATCGCTTCCTCCGCAATCGGTACCGGCACTAAAGTTATCCTTGGTAAAATCAGGAGCAATTAAAACCATTCCTCCGGCTTTGCAGTGAATAAAAGCTGTTTGAAGCGCCTGTTCCAATTCCTCTTCTGACGTCATATACATCACTGCATCATGAATAAATACCGCATCAAATGTTTTATTAAGTTGTAATGTTTTCATGTTTCCGTGGCGGTGCTCACATTCGGGGTTTATTCTTTTGCTGATTGCCAGCATGTCTTCAGAAATATCAGAGAGCGTCAGCTTATACCATTGCTTCATATGATAAGCGTTATGACCAGCTCCCGAGCCCAGTTCAAGAATGGTTACTGGTGGCGGATTTTGTTTCTCCTGAAATATTTGATGGTACAGGTCAGCTTCTTCTTTATATCCGCTTACCGGTGTTAACAGTTGATACCATGCTGCGGCCAATTCGTTGTAAAGTTTAGGCATATAGTATTCGAAAGTTTGATCGGATTTAAAATGTTTCATATTAATGTTATCAGCCATTCGGAGGTTGGTCACTATCTACTATCTGTAAATACGTAATTTCACACTCGATTGAACAATAGCATTCCGGTAAAGTTAGCATGTGTAACCGGCTCTAATATTGTTTTAATGCTGAATTGACTTGACTTCTTCGGAAACCCCCGAACCGTTTTTTAATCACTAAAATTTAATACGTAACGTCATTCTTAACTTAACATATGAAAAAAATAATTTTTATTTTCCTGGGTGCTATTGTCATCGTGGCTTTTAATCAGTTCAGGCCAATGATCAAAGATGCAACGCCATCATCCCGCTTATCAAATGAAAAGGGACTGAAAGACTATTTCAGTAAATTCTTCTACGTTGGCGTTGCCGTATCTGCCCGATCTTTAAAAACAGATGAGGCGCCACTGATACTTAAAGAGTTTAACAGCATCACACCCGAAAACGCTATGAAGATGGGACCTATCCACCCGAAAGAAAATGAATATTACTGGAAGGATGCAGATTCCATTGCCGCATTTGCAAAACATAATGGCATCAGGATACGCGGTCATAACTTATGCTGGCATAACCAGACGCCGCGATGGATGTTTAAAGATGAAGCCGGAAATGCCATATCAAAGGAAGTGTTATTGCAACGATTAAAAGATCATATTACCACCGTTGTTAAAAGATATAAGGGAGTAATATATGCCTGGGATGTAGTGAACGAAGCCATCTCCGACAAAGCCGGTGAATACCTGCGTAACTCAGAGTGGTACACGATCTGCGGCGAGGAATATATCGCCAAAGCATTTCAGTATGCACACGAAGCCGACCCAAAGGCTTTATTATTTTATAACGATTATAACGAAATCAATCCGGAGAAAAGAGAAAAAATTTACCGCCTGGTAAAAGGATTGAAAGATGCCGGAGTGCCTGTTCACGGTATAGGTTTACAGGGTCATTGGGCGGTAAATGAACCATCAGAGCAGGAACTGATCAATACATTTGAAAAATTTGCTAACCTGGGTTTGAAAATACAGGTAACGGAACTTGACATCTCGGTGTACCCCAAAGAACACAATGCGCGTGAAAGAAAACCGGCCGATTCACTGATGGCATTTACATCGGATAAAGAGCAACAGCAGATTGAGATGTATAAAAGATGCTTCCGGATTTTTAAAAAATATAAACAGGTCTTATCCGGCGTTACATTCTGGAACATTTCGGACAGGTCGAGCTGGCTTGATAATTTTCCGGTAAGGGGCAGAAAAGATTATCCATTACTTTTTGACAAAGATTTAAAACCCAAGAAGGTTTATTGGGAAGTGGTGAAGTAGCTTTTTCAGGTGTTTGCATGGAGCAATTAGTTGTGAGGATGGCATGCTAATTAATGCTATTATTTATTTGAGCGAATCCTGTTTTTATAACCATTAAATAACTACATGATGGCAAAGTATTCAAAAAAAGCACAAGACAAAGTCGAACAGGTGATGCACGAAAAGAAAAAGGGAACATTAAAAAGTGGGAGCACTGGCAAAAAGGTCACCAACCCTAAGCAGGCTATTGCTATAGGT
>CAXTDO010000268.1:0-7660 GCA_964242315.1 uncultured Flavihumibacter sp. | reverse complement strand
TGATAAACAATCAATATGTTATAATGTTTCTAATCCAGAATTCACGTTAACTTAAGTGTGATGTTACGCATTGGATTGTAAGTGTTTCCTTCTCTGTGCCCTCTGTGGTTAAAAAAACTGGTTGAACGGCTGAGATGTATCACGTCAGTTTACAATTAACTTAACACTAATTACTTCATCAGTTTCCTCTTCAAAAACTCCGCTGTTGCTTCGCTAACTTGCACTGCATTCGAATGTTTCATCCAGTGATGCGTATCATCGGGAATAACCAGCGATTCAAATGAAAGGCCTTTTTTTTCAAAACGGCGAACCAGATCTATACTCTGGCTAAAGGGAACATTGCGGTCGTCATCGGCATGGATAAACAGCACGGGTGATGTCCAGTTCCTGATCCATTCAATGGGAGACGATTCCAGCGCTATTTTAGATGCAGGTATTTCATCCGGTGCCGGTTCTCCCCTGTCTGGCGGTAACAGGTACCTGGCGCGGTTATGAACGCCGTGAATGTCAACACCGGCAGCAAACAACTTTGAATCCTTACCTAATCCGAGCGCGGTGAGGTAACCACCATAAGAGCCGCCATAGATACCAATTCTTTTTGCATCGATCTGCGGTTGTTTGGATAACCACTCACCGGCTGCTTTCACATCAATATACTCCGATGCCCCGGCAACTCCTGCATGGGCAGGTTTGTGAAATTCGTATCCATACCCTACTCCCAACCGGTAGTTGACGGATAACACCGTAAAACCCAGGCTTACCAGATATTGGTTTAATGCATAATCAATAGAGTAGTAGTCCATAAAATGCCAGCCTAATACCATCTGGCGTTGGGGCCCACCATGAACGTACACTATTGCAGGATTTTTGCCATTACTACTATTAAGCGGTTCGAACAGTTGTGCGTGTAACACCATTCCATCGGGAGCTTTAAAGATTACCTGCTTTGGCGTTACCAGGTTTTTAGGGAAGTCTGATGGAATTAACTCTTCACCCAGCAATTTCACCTTCCCTTTATTGAATGGCATGATGGCAGGGAGCAGCGGCCGTTGAGCCGATGCGCTGAACAGAGCAATGGTTGATCCGTCTCCTATCACCACCGGGTAAGTTTCCATTTCAGTACCCTCGGTAAGGAATTCCATGGAAGCCTTGTCCACCGGCACTCTTCCAACATGTCTCCTGTCTATATCAAGTTGATCGGTGCCGCCGTTAGCGCTAAAAACCAGCCATTTTGCATCCGGGCTAAGCTTTATCTGTTCTACCATAAAGTTTCCGGGTGTAAGCAGCAAAGGCTCGCCTCCCTGTGATGATAGCGAGTACAGATGCGGCCAGCCATCCTGATAAGAAACAAAGGTGATCCTGTTACCGGCAGCCCATTGCAAGTTAGCGCCACCATCGGTTGTAGGAAAAGATCCTCGCAGGGTTTTTGGTGCCGTCCATAACTTAGTGCCCTTACCGGAACCCAGGTCTGCGATCCATATTGCCCAGGGCTGGTGCTTTCTTGCAAGGATAGAATCTGTTGCTCCACCTGAAGCCGGGGTACGGATGAAAACTATTTTACTTCCATCGGCAGACCAGCGCGGAGACGCGTCTCTTGCAAAAGAGGGAGCCAGCCATTGTACCGGGCTGTTTGCGTCGGTATACACACCTATGAACGCATGGTCCATCCTGGAAGAACTGAATGCGATCTTTAAACCATCAGGCGACCAACGAATATCGCGGTTTGTTCCTCTTGTAGTAAATAAACTTTTTGCCGGCGAAGAACCATCCGGCTTGGCTATCCATACCTGACCGGCCCTGATAAAAGCTACCTGGTCGCTTTGCGGAGCAATCACCGGATAATCACCTTCACCCAATACCTTTGTTTCACCGCCGTCCCATGAAACAGCGCAAACCTGCACCTTAGGAGTAACCGGATCGAAAGCGGGATTCACCGTCATGCCCGGTTCAGGCGAACTATGGTCTCCTCCCCTTACAAACACCAGCCATTTGCCATCGGAAGATATCGACAGGCTGGAAATTTCCTGGCCATCATCTTTATCATACGCCGTAAGCTTACGTAGTTTAAATTCAGGTCCTGCGGCCACATAAACATTGCGTACTCCCTTCTCATTAAAAGCCCATGCTATCTTTGAACCGTTTGATGCACTACATAGTTCAGTAGGATATGGATAGCTTAAAACCTGCGCTACCGTAAAGGCCTGCCCTTTAACAATGTTAATGCATGCAAAAATCAACAGCAGTAAGCCAGGTATTCTTTTCATAAATGTTGTTGGAAATTTTAATATGATCATCAGATACATAACTGAACTTATTCAGATAAATAAGATCTTACAGCTATAAAATAAAAGAAATTAGTTGACAAATCATCTTAAGCTTTGGAATTACCTTTAAAAATCAACTTATGATAGCATATTAATATTTTATATATTGCATCTATTATTTCTTAACTATTCTGTACATGAGAAAAAATGCTCCCCTGTTTTTCCTGGTGCTACTGCTATCAGGATCTGTAAACAGTTTTGCCCAATCAAAAGAAGTAACCGGAAAAGTTACCGGTAATGAATCTTCAATGGCTATACCAGGTGTTAGTGTGCTGATCAAAGGAAGCAGAACCGGTGTTGCTACAGATGACAGTGGCTACTTCCGGATCAATGTTCCCAATAACCAGGCTTCACTCATATTTACCGGTGTTGGATATACGAAACGCGAAGTAAAGGTGGGCAATCTCTCAACACTTAATATTACTTTATCTACTGATGGCAGTTCGTTAAATGAAGTGGTGGTAACCGCTTTAGGAATCTCCCGTAATAAAAAAGCGCTTACCTATGCCAGTCAGGGTGTGGCTTCAAAAGAAATCAACGAAAACCTGCAACCCAATGTAGTAAATGCACTGCAGGGCAAAGTTGCAGGCGTAACCATTTCCAGCGTTGGCGGCGGGCCCGGACAGGGAGCAACGATACGCGTAAGAGGTATCAACTCCATTGATGTAACCCAGTCTAACGATCCGTTATTTGTAATTGATGGTGTTATCATCGACAACAGCACCTCAACGGCAGGTGCAGGCTCCTCTTATAATGTACGGTCTGTTGGTAACCGGGCTTCCGATATCAATCCTAATGATATTGAAAGTATCAACATCCTCAAAGGTGGTGCGGCAACCGCTTTGTATGGTTTGCGCGGTTCTACCGGCGTGGTGGTGATTACTACCAAGAAGGGCAAGGGTAATGGCCTGCGAGTAAACTTCAGCAGCACCTATGGTTTCGAGCACATCAGCAAGAGGCCGGCGATCCAGCATACTTACACTGCCGGCATCCTGGGCGTGTATACGCCCATCGGCCTGGGACCGGCATGGGGCCCCACCATCGCGGAAGCAAAGGCAATTGACCCAACACATCCTGATGCATTATTTGATAATTACAAAACTGCTTATAAAACCGGCAACCAGGTAAGGAATACGCTTGCCGTATCCGGCGGAAGCGATGCCGCAAAAGTATATGCTTCCATTTCATACTTATCCCAGAATGGCATGCTGCCTTTTACCGACTACAAAAATTTATCGGCCCGTTTCAATACCGATCTTAAAATCAGCTCTAAAATAACGGCAAGCGTTAACATGAGCTATACAAATTCCGGCGGCTACAAATACGATGCAGACCGCTTCGGAGAAAGTCTTGCTTATTTTTCAGGAAGATGGGATGTAAGAGATTATCTTAATCCCGATGGCACGCAGCTTTGGCGGGGAACCAATAACCCTATTTACGGAGCAGCTACCAACAGGTTTAAGGATAATGTTAACCGCGTCATCGGTGGAATGTCTGTTAATTATGCACCTTTCAAATGGCTCGATATCAACTACCGCGTGGGATTGGATAATTACGTAGATAACAGGATACGTACTGCTCCGGGTCTTATGGGAATCACCGGAGAAAGATCTTATGATAACGCAGAAGGTTATGTAGGAGAATACAACATCAGCTACAGAGGAATTAATTCAACCCTTGTGGCAACAGCTCATACCAGGATCGGTGAAAATTTTACTTTCACTGCCCGCGCCGGACATGACCTGTTTGATAAGAAAGTAACTACCAAAGGGGTACTTGGCTCAAAACTGAGTGTGTACAACTGGTTTAACCTAAGCAACGCCGCCACCGTTATGGTTACAGATGACAACCTTACACAGTACAGGTTGCAAGGCATCTTTGGTGAAGCAACTTTAGATTATAAAAGCTTTTTATACCTGGTTTTAACGGGAAGGAATGATATCACATCTTCATTGAACAGTCCGAACAACTCGTTCTTTTATCCTTCCGCAAGCCTGTCATACATCTTTTCCGATCATATCAAATTACCCGATGCGGTTACCTATGCCAAGTTAAGATTGTCGTATGCACAGATCGGTAAGGATGCTTTACCTTACAGCACAGCCAGCGGTTATTCGCCTTATCAAAGCCTGCCATCGGGTGTAACAGGCGTTACACGTGCCTCACTGCTAGGTGACCCTACATTGAAACCTGAATTTACCGACACTTATGAAGGCGGACTTGAAATGTCTTTTTTAAACAACCGGTTATCATTAGACGCTACTTATTATTATTCTTTAAGTAAAGACCAGATCATACAGGTAAACGTATCTTCCGCTACAGGTAATGTAAAGGCAGCCATCAATTCAGGCAGCATGCGCAATAAAGGCATCGAGCTGATCCTGAAAGGCAGCCCTGTAAAGTCGAAAGATTTTCAGTGGAACGTAACACTTAATTTTTCAGCCAACAAGAATAAGATACTGTCTATTAAAGAAGGACTCAAGGAAATACCTTACGGCACTAGTGGTGGTTACGTAAATTCACCGGCTACGATGAAACTGATCCCCGGTGAAGCTTACGGAAACATTTACGGAACGTACTGGATGCGTTATTACGGCTCAGACAAAGAAGATCCGGTTAGAACCGACAAATCCAGACCCATGCTTATCGGTGCTAATGGGTTTCCTGTACTTTCTCCGGCGTCAAGCCAAAAACTGTTGGGTAACTCTCAACCCGATTGGCTGGGTGGTATAACCAATACGGTTAGCTATAAAAATCTCAGTCTTACCGTGCTTATTGATGCCCGTTGGGGACAGGAGAAATTCAACCGGCTCGATAACTTTTTCGCCGCTTTCGGACTGGCTGATTATACCGCAGACAGAAGAGATTTTAAAGTGTTCCCTGGCGTTACCGCTGATGGAAAGCCAAACACCAAATCCGTATGGCTCGGACAGGCCAAGGGGCCTGACAGTGTAAATTATGGCGAAGGCTATTACAGAAATTATTACCGGGCAATCTCAGAACCATTTGTTGAGGATGCTTCCTGGATTCGCCTCCGCTCTGTGAGCCTTACTTATGCGCTGCCTGAAAGATGGCTTCCAAGCAAATTAATAAGGAATGCTTCCATATCTGCAGTGGGCAACAACCTATGGTTGTACACCAAATATTACGGTCTCGATCCTGAATCAGTTTCTGCCGACAGCGGAAGCAATGTAGATGGATTTTCAGGATTTACTTATCCTGCCGCAAGAACATTCCTGTTCACTTTAAATGTTGGATTTTAAAAGATCATACCATGTATCGATTTAATAAATATTTTTGTTTTATATTAATTGCCGGACTTGCTGTTTGCAGCAGTTGTAAGAAAAGTTATTTCGATCTGAGCGACAACCCAAACCAGGTCAGGACTGCATCGCTTTCATCGTTGTTAAGCACTGTTACACACAAAACAGGCATAGACAATTATACGGTCGGCAGTACCACTTCAGTTTACGTTCAGTATACCGCTAATCCTTCGGCTAGCGCTGCCAGTGATACCTACCAGGTTCTTGACCTTACCGGCACCTGGGATGCGCTGTATTTTGCACTGGCAGATATTAATGATATGAAGACGCTGGCTATCGTACAGGGATCAAGTGAATACAGGGGTGTTGCCGATGTATTATATTCCTATCATTTGAGCCTGGTATCAGACCTATGGGGCGATGCTCCATACTCTGATGCATTCAATCCTAATAAGTTAACGGTCCAGTACGATTCGCAACAGGATCTTTACAAAGCCAGTGTAATGTTATTAGACTCTGCGATTCTTGAACTGGTAAAAACTACTGCAACTATTAAACTGTCAACAACAAACGACCTGATTCATGGTGGTGACCGCACGAAATGGCTGAAGACCGCTTATGCACTGAAGGCCAGGCTGCTTAACAAGGTAAGTAAAACATCTACATACAATGCTGCTTCGGTGTTGGCAGCGGTAACGGCTTCCTACGTTTCTAACGCTGATGATGCAGGCATGGCGTCTTTTCAACTCAGAAATAACTGGGCTACTGTAGCAATGAACAACGCAAGTTTAACTCTTGGCGGCTGGTTATCCGAACAGTTAATAGATCAGTTGAACGGCACCACTTACGGCATCTTTGATCCGCGTATCAGGAAGATCACTGACCCTACTGTTACAGGAACTTTTATCGGAACTACTAACGGTGCAGGTAACAGGCCTCCCGGTAACAATACGGTGAAAGATGAAAACTATATCTCAGTCAATTCACCGTGGACAAGCAATACGGCACCGATACTGATAGTAACTTATGCCGAGCTTAAATTTATTGAAGCAGAGGCTGCATTTCGTTCAAATGATAAAGCCAGGGCGTATACTGCTTACATGGCGGGCATCAACGCCAACATGGATAAGTTACAGGTTCCTGCGGGAGCGGAACGTACTGCCTATATAACCAGCCCGGTTGTGGCGGTGGGCGCAGCAAACCTTACGCTTGCATTGATCTTTAAAGAAAAATATATTGCCACCTACTTAAATCCTGAAGCATGGAACGATGTGCGCCGGAACGATTACCAATACAAAGATTTCACCCTGCCGGTAAATGCGGTGTTGCCTACATTTATCCGCCGGCTCGAATACCCTGTTGGTGAGCGTAGTAAAAACAGCAGCAACGTACCGGCATCGAAGCCACAAACCGACAGGTTATGGTGGGATCAATAATTTGAACTGTGATTTATCTGTTAATAGGAACTATAAACATCTCATAGTCCTCATTAAAAAAGATAAATTACAGTTCAAACAATTCTTCAGCATGAGTTTAAAAAAGATTATTCCTACTATCTTCTATGAAGACATAGAAACTGGTATTGAACTTTTTGTTGACGGACTTGGTTTCAAGAGTGTTTACGAAAATACGGACGGTGAGCTTTTTCAAATTCTTGAACGTGACGGGGTAACACTTATAATCAGCGAAAATCAGGAATTTGCAAAAGAAAGCAGGCCTGAGATTCGCATTGATACGGATGATATAGAAAGTATCTACGAAGAGGTTGTAAGTCGAAAACCCGCATTACTGCATCCTAACTCCAACAAAATTGCCTTAAAACCGTGGGGGTTAAAGGAGTTCGCACTTGCAGACAAATCTTCCGTATGTGTAATTATTCAGTGTAAAGCGGGAAAGGTTAAAGCAAGTGATAGGGCTTAACTTGTTGATCACTATTGCAAGGCGTCTTTATTTAATAATGTTTTTGTTATATGGAATGTCGTTAAGGCAATGTCATTAAGCTAAGGATTGATGGATGTGTAATGGTTCCCCTCCTTTTCAAGGAGGGGACGTTCAATTAAGATGCGAAGCACT
>CAXTDO010000267.1:0-7661 GCA_964242315.1 uncultured Flavihumibacter sp. | reverse complement strand
ATTGTTTGTTGAATATTGAATGTTTTCTTCTCTAAACTACATTAAGTTACAACTGCCGATAACTGACGGCTGTTGGCTGACAGCCTGTAGCAACTCATTATTCCAAACTATCCTATCTTTACCAATAGAAATCTTAAATAATGAGCCGTAAGGGAAAAGTTTTAGTGGCAATGAGCGGTGGTATTGACAGTACCGTGGTGGCCCTCATGTTACACAATGAAGGGTACGAAGTAGTAGGCATTACGATGAAAACCTGGGACTATGCCACCAGCGGAAGCAGCAAAAAAGAAACAGGCTGTTGCAACCTTGATAGCTTCAATGATGCAAGAATGGCAGCGGTAGACAATGGATTTCCTCATTATGTTCTGGACATCCGTGAAGAATTTGGCGATTTTGTAATAGAGAATTTCGTGGATGAGTACCTGGCTGGCCGCACGCCTAATCCCTGCGTTATGTGCAACACCCATATAAAATGGAAGGCTCTTATGAAAAGAGCAGACGCACTGGATTGCGAATTTATAGCTACCGGCCATTATGGAAACATTCGCCAGCATAACAACGGCAGGTATGTGATCAGCCGGGGCGTTGACGAAACCAAAGATCAGAGTTATGTTTTATGGGGATTGCAACAGGATCTGCTTCGCCGTACGCTGTTGCCTCTCGGAAACTACCGTAAGAGTGAAATCCGCCAGATGGCTCATGATCTTGGCTATCCCGAACTGGCAAAAAAGGCGGAAAGCTATGAAATCTGTTTTGTGCCGGATAACGATTACAGGGGTTTTCTCAAAAAGAAGGTTACAGGTTTGGAGGAAAAAGTATTAGGTGGTAATTTTTTAGATAAAACCGGCAAAGTGCTCGGCCAGCACAAAGGATATCCCTTTTATACGATCGGGCAGCGTAAGGGATTGGATATTGCCTTTGGAAAACCCGTTTATGTTACAGCCATTCATCCCGAAAATAACGCTGTGGTGTTGGGTGATGAAGAAGACCTGGCTCAGAATGATATGATCGTCGGCAAGATAAATATGATTAAGTACGATACCATCACTCCCGGCATGGAGGCGCATACCAAAATCCGGTACAAGAGTCCCGGAAGCTTATCCAATTTATATCCGGAAAACGGCTTACTACGGGTTCGTTTTTACGAAAACGTAAAAAGTATCGCTCCCGGACAAAGCGCCGTATTTTATGAAGGCGATGATGTAATCGGTGGTGGTCTGATACAAAATGGAAGCAGCCATCCAAAACAATGGGCTCCATTGTGATTTAGTTAAAGAAATATTCAATATTCAACAAACAATGCTTAATGTTTAATAATCTACTACACAAATAAGCAATGAATTATTGATTATTGTTTGTTGAATATTGAATATTTTTTTAACTAAATCACATTGAATTAAAATCCCTGAAAGCTAAAGGCTGATGGCTTTTAACAATATCTGACCACATAATTTCGTTAATGAACAATAATGCCGATACCGCTATCGGCTTCCTCAACCGGCGTTTATGATCAGAAGTATCTGCAAACTTTTATTATCGGCTGGTTTAATGATAGCTTTAACCAGGTGCAATAAGCAGACCTATACAGTAAGTACGGCTTCTGTCAGCGATTATTATCCTTTAAAAGAAGGAAACTACTCGATCTATCAATTAGATTCTACTGTATACGTTAACTACGGTCAGTCGAAAGAAATTCATAGCCATATCATCAAGGATGTTGTTGACGCTGCATTGACCGATAATCTGGGCAGGCCTTCTTTCAGAATCCGCCGCTTGTTTCGCAGCACTGCTGATACCACACAATGGCTGGAGCATGCTACCTATCTTGTAACGGCGCTTGACAAGTCTTTAGAAGTAATTGAGGATAATCTTCGTATCATTAAACTGCAACTGCCCATTACTGATTATTTTTCATGGAATGGCAACCGCTACCTTACAGACGATATCTTTCCTGAATATGGATTTAACAGCACGGCACATTCCAATTTAGGAAGTTGGGAATATAACTATGAAAATGTGAATACAAGCACTGCTATAAACGGTCGTGTATTTGACAGCACTATAACTGTTACAAGTTCTGTTGCCGACTCAACAGGATTTCCTCCCACAAATTTAAAGGCCCCTGCTTTCAAAACAGTGTGGGAAGAGAAGTACGCAAAAGGCGTTGGTCTGATATCAAAAATAATAAGCCTGGAAGAGTTTCAACCCAGCACCTCCACATACCCAAATGGATATTACTCAGGTTTTGCATTAAAACAAACGCTGCTCAGGCGTAACTGACATGTTTCTTAATTTTTTTCATGAAGAAAATATTTTTTTTGATTGCCGGCCTTATCCTGATCAGCCTGCTTACTGAAGCTCAGTATTCACGTTACATTGTCTCTTTCAAAAACAAAAACGGAACGCCATTCACTCTTAATAATCCTTCACAATTTTTATCGGCAAAATCTTTACTGCGAAGATCACGGCAAAACATTTTAATTGATTCAACTGACCTGCCCGTAACTCCTGCTTACATAGATAGCGTACGGTCGATAGCTAATGTGCGTATATTAAACAAATCGAACTGGTTAAATCAGGTTTGTATCAGTACAACCGATCCAAATGCATTGGCCAGGATAAATTCTTTTAGTTTTGTTAAAGTCGCGGCCCCGGTGGCGTTAAGGTCAATTTTCCCGACAGTCTATACTCGAAAAGCCGAACAGCCCGAGCTTCCTGTTGCAAGGATTAATAATGAGAATTCCGTGACTGCCAATTCACTTAATTATGGAAATTCTCTCAGCCAGGTACATCTTCATAACGGAGAATATTTGCACAACCAGGGATTTACCGGTGAAGGAATGACTATAGCTATACTGGACGCGGGCTTTTTCGGATATAAAACAAACCCGATGTTCGACAGTGTTCGCCTGCAAAGCAGGGTTTTGGGTGAATGGGATTTTGTAGCCGGAGAGCAAAGCGTTAATGAAGATAATACTCACGGTATGTATTGCTTTTCCATCCTGGCTGCAAACCGTCCAGGCTCAATGGTAGGCACATCGCCAAAGGCAAGGTTCTACCTGTACCGTACGGAAGACGTAGGTTCCGAATATCCGGTGGAAGAACAGAACTGGGCTGCCGGCGCCGAACTGGCAGATAGCCTGGGCGTTGAGATGATCTCATCTTCTTTAGGTTATTCCGATTTTGATGATCATTCTTTCGATCACAGCTATGCGCAACGCGACGGCAATACCAGCATCATAACAAGAGCAGCCGACCTTGCCGCGAAAAAAGGAATGATCGTAAGGAATAGTGCCGGAAATGACGGAGCGAGCAGCAACGATTTAAAATACGTAATTTGTCCGGCAGATGGCGACAGTGTTACTGCTGTTGGCGCCGTAGATGCTAACGGCATTATAGCAGCGTTCTCCAGCTGGGGACCCAACAGCGCCGGTAAACTCAAGCCAAATATCGTATCTCTGGGTGTGGCCACAACCATAGCAGGTACCGACGGAAATCCGGCAACCTTAAATGGTACTTCTTTGGCAAACCCAAATATAGCCGGGCTGATCGCATGTTTCTGGCAGGCATTTCCCGAGTTTAGTAATATGACGATTATAGATGCCGTGCAAAAAAGTTCCAGCAAATACAGCAACCCTGATAACCGCTATGGTTACGGTATCCCTAATTTTAAAAAGGCATTTTCCATCCTGGTTGCAAAAAACTTCAAAGGCACTCTTAGCAACAACAATTGTGTTACTACTTTTTCATGGAGCGGCAAAGATGATAATCTAATGAGGTACGACATTGAACGAAGAGCGGGTACTGATACAGGCTATACCAGGATAGCCAGTATTAACAGCTCTGCTGCTGCATTTTCTATGAATAGTTATTCCTTCCGCGATAGCCTAAAATTTTTATCTCCATTAAATGTTCGATACCGTTTAAAACAAATACTGCCCGGCGATAGCGCCCTGGTTTTAATTGATTCCACAATAGCCGTTACCAGTGCCTGCGCAGTGCGTAGCGGAATTACAATAAGTCCTAATCCTGTAAAGAACAACATTAATTTAAACATTAACTCTGTTGAGGCTATTCAAAAGCTAAGCATTGGATTATATAATATTTTAGGACAAAGATTGTATTATTATGAAGGATCAGCTCCTACCGGTGTGTATTCGCATATTATTCCTGCTGCCGGATTAGCCAGCGGAGTTTACATTGTAACTGTAAGGGATAAACGTAAAATTATATTTTCAACTAAAGTGGTGAAGTAGCGGAACTGTGATTAAATGATTCAATGACAAACTATAAAACTAAGAATCATAGCCCATCATTAAATCAGCTAAATCACAGTTCAGACAGTTGTTTGAACTGTGATTAAATGATTCAATGACTAACTATGAAACTAAGAATCATAGCTCATCATAAAATCATTTAATCACAGTTCAGACAAAAACCGCCACAAACATAGAGTCTGCCTTCATCTCATAACCTTTAAGAAGTTGCATCACCTCAAGCTCAAGCCCAAAATTGTTTTTTACAAATTCAACCACCCCTTCATTTTCCTGTGCAAAAACAGAGCAGGTAATATATATCAGCCTGCCACCGGCTTTTAATTTTGGTATTACCCTTGAAACAATTTTTTTTTGAAGTTCACTGTAATAGGCAATCTTTTTCTGATCGAAGAAGTATAACTGTTCCGGTGTTCTGGACCAGGTGCCGGAACCGGTGCAGGGAACATCTGCAATGATATGTTCAAAGTCCCCTGCTGGTAAAGAGCTTTGGGATGCAATAAGGTCCGCAACAAACGAATGATAATTCCGGATCCCTGCCCTTTGAAACCGCTGAGTGAGATTTTGAATGATAGAGGCTCTCGAATCAGAAACAGTTAAATCAATATTGGGATTAAGATCATGAATCATAATAGATTTTCCTCCGCCGCCTGCACAGCAATCCCACACTGAGAAATTACCGGTAGTATTTAGTGTAAAATAATCACCCACCCTCTGAGAATTGTAATCCTGAATGACCACCTCCTTATCAATATCAAGAACCGGATCTATTTTAGTAGCGTTAGGTAACCCGATACAATTACCGGTAAGCCTGGCAAATAAAATCCCTGCTTCGTTTAACTTACTACTTACTATGTTTTCCTGTTGCGGACGTATACGCAGGAATAAATCAGGCTGGCGGAGATGCGATGTATTAAAGGAGTCTTTTTCGATACCATCACTTAACTCATCCCGCCAGGGAAAGATGGCGTCTGGTTGCCAATGCAATCCTTCTTCATGTAAATATGACTTCTTTTCCTGCAGCGATACATCTATCTTATTATTCCATTCCGGTTTAAAATGAGCAAGCAGTTCCTGGGAAGTACTGTTGCATATAAACAGCCCGCATAGCAATTTATTTTCAGTTGATAAGTCTTTAGCGGAATGCCCTAACCTGTAAAAGGCGAACACGAGCCCGGAAATAATCTTTCTATCCCTTGCCCCCATCTGTTTATGTTGCCGGAAGAAGTCTTTTAACCATGTAGACATCGGGCTTCTGCCATCGTATTCTTCAACGATTCTTTTACCGGTGTTCAGATAGGCATGCCAGCGGCTCATGACACGAAAGTAGGTTAGATACTCGTTATAAGAAGAACACGGCGATCATTTAAAAAATATTTTCTTACCAACAACAAGTATTAATTTAAACCTGGTAAAAGATTCATCACCTCTTACGTCTATCCGTTGTATTAAAAACTTATCTTTTACAGGAATTTTGTTAACCCGGTTACCAATCCTGAAAGCACATCGAATACCATTTGCCTGCATTGTAAGAAACATCTGATTTCTTTTTTTTGCATCTTTTTTAGGGAATGCGCCGTAGGTGTACGCCAGGCAGGGCTGATAGAAAATATTGAGATGATTAAGCCGGGTGCGGCAGCTTCGGATGTCTTCTTCGATTTGGGAAATAGTTAGATCGTTATAACTTTTATGGTCGTAGCTGTGCAGGCCAAACTGAACGGTATCACCGCTCATCTTCTTAATATCATCAATATGCAGGAACTCACTTTCATCGGGAATGTTGCCAACGGTTGGTTGAATAAATCCTGCCACTAAAAAGATATTGGCTTTCAAATTATACTTCTTTAGCAACGGGTATAGCTGAGTAAAATTATTTTTATAGCCATCGTCAAATGTTAACAGTACGGCTTTGGCGGGTAATTTTTTTTTCTCGTTCAGATGATCGAGTAAGTCGCTTAAAAATACAGAAGTATATCCTTTTCTGTTGAGGTATTTAAATTGCCGTTCCAGGTCCTGAACAGTAATCGTAAGATAATCAGTGAGGCCTTCATCAATTACTTTATGATACATTAAAACAGGCAGTCCACTGAATGTAACACCTGCGAATGTATATACCAGAAAAAAGATAACGACACATATAATCAGCACTGCAATCAAATAGACCATGCACTGCTTATTGGTTCAACTTCAGCTACAGGTTCTTTATGGGTAACTTGCTGCGGCGTGTCATACAAATACTCCGGCTCCAGGTTAATGGAAGTTAAATGAGGAATTCCGAAGTCTTTGAGTTCTTTCATTTTGGCATCAAGCTCCCTGATCTTAATATATTTTACAAAATGATAAAAAGCGTTGAAAACAGACCAATAAAAGCCGCTTACGCCGTTCAGCATATTCAACTCAAGGAAATAATACTTTAAAAAATTTAATGGAATAGCCAGCACAACCATTAGTAAAGATCGTGTTTTACCCTGCTGGCAGGCCATTTCAGCTCCATAGCTTGAATATTTATTGAACTTAGCAAAGTACTGGGTAATACTCCGGTAACTATAATGAAGAATATTATTTTTTAACTTTTTCTGTTGTCCCCGTAAAACTATTTTCTCATGAACCTTGAGGTCGTTGAAATTACCCGCTTCTTTGTTAAACAACCGGAGAAAATAACGCCATGCTTCTTTTCCATACCTGAATTTTTTGCCCATGAAAACAAAAGTCATGGGAATAAGATAACCGTCGGCTTCCGGGTGTTTCATTTCTTCTTTCATCTCTTCCACCAGTTCGTCTGAAAGCACTTCATCCGCATCCAGGCATAATATCCACTTATTCTTTGCCAGCGATACAGCAAATTGTTTCTGCGCTCCATAACCATCGAACTGCCGATGGAAAATCTTGCAACCGAATTTTTTACACACTTCCAGGGTATTGTCTGTGCTTCCGCTGTCGACAACAATAATCTCATCGCACCAGGTAAGTTGGGGCAATGACCTGCGCAAATTATTTTCTTCATTACAGGTAATGATAACTGTACTTAGGGGTTGCATATTGATCGTTTGCTGATTATAGGCTTCTTAAGAATGGAATAACAGTGGGGTTACAACCAGTAAAAATCAATTTTTATTTTGATAATTCCTACAGGAAAAGTACTTTTTTTTGTTAATATGGAAAATCTTGCCTTATATCAATTAATTTTTACTGTTCATAAAAGATCAGGTAAAAAAATGCCGGAGTTATAACAACTCAGGTGTCAATTAAATTAAACGTCTCACAGCTCCAGTAAAGCTTTCAAAGGATCTTTCCCAAAGAGTAATTGCTCGGGATTTTCCAGTAACTCTTTTACCCTTACCAGGAAGCTTACAGATTCGCGTCCGTCAATAATTCTATGATCATAGC
>CAXTDO010000266.1:0-7664 GCA_964242315.1 uncultured Flavihumibacter sp. | reverse complement strand
TTTCATCATATCCTTCAGGAAAGCGTATCTGGATCTGCGTTAGTCCCCTGCTTATTGCATAAAACATATAGCTGCTGCTCCAGTTATGTGCATCGCCGTAATCGAGCGTAACAATAGAGGACGACCGCCTGCTGTTGGCATAACGCGTCCACATCAATGGTTCGTCACCTACTCCTCCGCACACTTCAAGGTCGGTTATGGGCCTGTGAACATTACCGGAATAAGGATTGAAAAGATTGGTTCCTGCTGCAGGAGGGTTGCAGGATTTGTTAGGAAGCATGCATGTTTCCGATGTGGCCGTAGAGGTAACCGGCGTATTGGGAAACACATTAACTTCCGGCAATATTTGTTCAATTTGCATTGAAGAAATGCGGTTAAGAAGAAGAGTATCTTCAATTGTTTTTAAACCCCCGGAAGCATGGAGTGAGAAATAGCAAAAAGTGCTTAACAAAAAGATAAACCACCTTTTCATAAACAATCGTTTACATATGGAAGTAACCCAGCAAAACGGAATCGTATCAAACGTAGACTTCAGGGGGTACAATGAAAGCCAATTAAACTTTCAAACGGGTTAATGAATGTCAGGAACGAGAGAAGAACATAGAAACATCAACAAGGAAGTGACTTTCGAAATCTAATGTAAAAAAAATATATTATAAATGCAAGCAAATTCACGCTTTTTAAAAAAATATTAGTGGCCGGCCTGATGCAACATTTATAAAGTATCCCTATCCGTTAGTTATTTTTTCAGAACACAAATGTTATGAATATCTTCCATATAAGATATAATAGTAGTTCAGAGCAACTGGCTTTGAAATTTGAAATGCTACATAGTTTTAACGCAGTGCCGTTAGGCACTGCATTCAAATCTGACTGACATGGCTTTACTATAATGTGCACGCGGATTAAAGATAACTTGTGTCCCAACGGGTAAAGCACAACAAAGGGTTGGTAATAAGAAAAATTGAACAGTAAACCTGCCATTTCACGTCAGGATAAAAAAAGTAAAATAATATGTATAGGTAATTTGGTTTTAATATTTTTAAGAAATACCTTAGTTACAGTGTTTGCCAGGTTCATGGTTTTAGTGCCTGCTAAGCCCTGAACGGATCAATATTGATCCGCAATAATTATATCCGCACCCACATATCTCTTTCTTTAGTTCCCTGTATTCAATTGTCTTTTTTATGATTGACGACGTATTAGTCATGTTAAGAGAAAAACTTAATAGCTATTTCAAGTTTAAAACAGCTATATCGGAAGACATGGTAAATTTCATCGATGGAGGCAAACTTGACCCAATATCATTTACCATAAACTCTGTTACACCTCTTTTGATTAATATGGAGGAAGACAAAACGCTGCGGCAGCCAGACAGATACGAAGGACCGGGAAAAAAAGGTTTAAAAGCGCATGTTAACCCAAGAATATGCATAAACCTGCTGGTGCTGTTTGTATGCAGCTTTACAGACTATAAACAGTCTTTGAAATCCTTGTCTTTGATAATGAAGTTTTTCCAGCGTAACCAGGTGTTGGATCGTTTCAACACGCCTGACTTGCATGACGAGATAGACAAATTAAAAATAGAATTAGTAACGTTGCCGGTATCGCAGCAGAATGAAATATGGAGCTCGCTGAGAACTACTTACAAACCGTCTGTATTGTATAAGATCAGTATGCTGGTGTTCCACGATAATGAATCGGTTGAAATAGCAAATGATATCGTTAAAATTGAAACTAAAATCAACCTGACGTTACAATGAACATCAAACCGCTTTTTTCCATCATTATCGAACATCAATATTTCAGTAACAAAAATTGCTGTGACCTCTCTATTAAACCTACGCCCGGATGCCTGACGCTGCTGAAGAAATACCATCTGCTTTACAGGTCTTCCGGCGATGGAAGTATTGTTATTCTTTCGGTTGACAACGAAGTAAGTGATCTGTTAAAAAGCATCCCGACAAATCCGGGATTTACCTTTTTTATTGTGATGAATGATCCGGGCTTCGTACATTATACCCGGCCACCCGATATAAAGGCCGGTGAAATATTATATTACTCTAACAGCGAAAAAGGCAGCGATTCGCCAGGTGAACTTTATCAATCGTCCATAAAGTTTTCGGGAGATGAATGGCCGGGCACTGTAAAATTATATGGGCTTGTAACAATTTTTAATAATGAATTCTTTACAGACCGCTTTATAGTACCCTTTAAGGCTGCCGGCAGCATATGGAAATATTACCTGGTGACAAATACAAACGCAGGAAACCTGATCATAGACGGCTCAAAGGCAGGAATAACATTTGAGAAAAAAACCGAAGCCTCCGACAATGTCTTAAAAGCCGTTACTAGCAGCTTTGCAACTGCCGGCACTTCGGTATATGTGTCGGCCGGGGAAGTTCCTTTCCAGGACAAAGGCATAAAAAATATCCGGCTTGTTAATGCAGACAGCAATACCGTCCTGATCAGCCATCTGCCCAATCCCGGCCTCAAAGAAAACGGAATCAAAATTATCAACGCATGTATTTAATCGCATCAGCGATCAGGAGAAAAGCTTATCGGGCTTAGTGTGCTGATAGCCGATAGCTGAAAATTGACACGACATTTGAAATCATTCTAAAATAATATATATGCCCGATTACAAAACGCCCGATGTATATGTTGAAGAAATATCTACCCTGCCGCCTTCGGTTGCGGAGGTATCTACCGCCATCCCGGCCTTTATCGGTTACACTGAAATGGCTGATGAAACTACCATCAACATCCCCACAAGGATAACCTCTTTGCTGGAATTCAAAACATTTTTCGGCGGCCCCTATAAGCCAAAGTTTACTGCCAAAATGGGCGCCGGTACCGGTAACAAGGTGGTTTACCACATTGAAAAAAGCAACGACCAGCAACACAGGCTGTACTACGCGCTGGACCATTACTTTAGAAATGGCGGCAGCGATTGCTATATTGTATCTCTGGGAAAATTTGCCGAAAAAACCATTGCAAATTTTCAGACCGGGCTCGATGCACTTAAAACAGAAGATGAACCAACACTGATTATTTTGTCGGAAGCAACTACCCTTGCAAGTACCGACGAATACTACAGCCTGTGCACAAGCGCACTGATGCAATGCGCCGATTTAAAAGACCGGTTCTGTATTTTCGATACCCAGCCAGGCAATAAATCTATCGAGAACTTCAGAAATAATATCGGTATCAACAACCTCAAGTACGGAGCGGCTTACTATCCTTATCTGAACACTACCATTAGTTATGAGTATGATGAAGTAAATGTAGATGTTGAAATGTTATCTATAGACTTAGACAAGGTTATCAGAATTACAGGTCAGTCAATAGGTGCCGTTACGCCCAATGTAGAAGTGAAATCCGTAACAGACCTGTTGTTGCCATTTGTTTTTGACAGTAAAACAAATACGCTTACGTTAAATATTACCGCTACTACAACAGCAACTACGATACAGTCGAACTGGACGGAGTGGAGAAAAACAAATAATGTTGATTTTACATTATCATTAATCGGTGACGGCACCAGGATACCAGCTCCTATTGATCCCACGCCTTTGATTGCTACAACCACTCCTCTTAATGATGACTTTATCAAGAACATGCAAACGGTGCTGTACAACTCCATCAAGCAGGAACTGGCTAAACTTCGTGTTATTCTGCCACCGTCACCCGCTGTTGCCGGCATCTATGCTACAACAGACCGGGAGCGCGGCGTGTGGAAAGCGCCGGCAAACGTGAGCATCAACGATGTTATCAGTCCTACCGTGAAAATAAGTTCCAACGACCAGGAAAATATGAACATGAGCTCAACGGGAAAGTCCATCAATGCCATCAGGGGATTTTTAGGGAAAGGCACACTGGTATGGGGAGCCAGAACACTGGCTGGAAATGACAATGAATGGCGGTATGTCAACGTGCGCAGGTTGTTTAATATGATAGAGGAATCAACGAAGAAGGCTTCTTACTTTGCCGTATTTGAACCCAATACGGCAACAACATGGTTAAAAGTGAAAGGGATGATTGAAAGCTTCCTGTACCGCCTGTGGCAACAGGGAGCGCTCGCCGGCCCTGCACCAAAAGCGGCCTATTTCGTAAACGTCGGACTCGGAATTACGATGACACAGCAAGACATCCTTGAAGGAAGAATGATTGTGGAGATCGGTATCGCAGCAGTGCGTCCCGCCGAATTCATCATCCTTAGATTTTCTCATAAGCTACAGGAAGCATAAATTGTTTGCTATCAGCTATCAGGAAAACAAAGACTGATAAGCTTTCCTCCTGACGGCTGATAGCTGATAGCTGATAGCTGATAGCTAAATACACAACAATACTTCATTTTTAAAAACCTTTAATCATGGCATTATCAAGAGATCAGATAAAAAGCGATTACCCATTGCCGGCATACAATTATAAAGTTGATATCGATTCAACCACCGTTGCCTTCTCAGAGGTTTCGGGACTGGAGATGAGTTTCGATACCATCACCTATGCTGAAAGCCAAACGGCTTCCGGCAAAGCAGGTCCCAACGTAATGCTGATGCCCGGAAACCAAAAGTCGCTTACTATCACGTTGAAAAAAGGGTACGTGAAAGCGAAGAGTATGCCTGCACTGAATAACTGGATCTCCGGCACCCGCCTGAACCGGGTAGACAAAAAAGACATCACCGTTCATTTGTGCGATGAGAACGGAGATTCCATTGTAAGGTGGAAAGTAATTGATGCGTTTCCAACAAAATTAACCGCGCCAAGCTTTAGCGCCACTTCCACCGAAGTAGCCATTGAAACAATAGAACTGATGGCGAGCAGCCTTGAAATGAGTGAAGGATGATTTTTGATTGATTTGCGCTTAAGGTTTTTTTATTAGGAAAATGATCAATACGCAACTAACGTCATTTAGTTAAGGATTTTGAAATTCGGGGTTCCAGGTTCCCCTCCCTTTTCAAGGAGGGGACGATGAAAAACGATGCGAAGCACGTTTTTCATCGGGGGTGGTTGATGATTGTGATTAATTAGTCTGGTCGAGATAAATGCGTTGAGGTGCAAGTTGCTAATCACTTGCAGCCATCAACCACCCCAGTTCAATTAAGATGCGAAGCACTTAATTGAACGTCCCCTCCTTGGAAAGGAGGGGAACCGGTACGCGTTCATCAGTACTTAACTAAATCACATTGAATACTCAACTAACAATATTCAATGTTCAATAAAGATCATCTAAACAAACAATGAATCAATGAATATTGATGATTGTTCATTGATTATTGAATATTATAGAACTCGGGATCTCTAACTAAATAACATCGACAAAACAAACAACGAATCATTAAATATTATTAAACTCATCCCTTTTAAACAAATGACCCTGACATGGCACTGAACAAAGACGCGATAGAGGCCTTTTACCCGTTGCCTGCTTATAACTACAAGGTTATGGTGGGCCCTGATACGCTGTCTTTTTCGGAAGTGTCGGGACTCAGCGTGGCTTATGAAAAAGTTATTTACAAACACGGACTGAGTTATATAACCGGGCCCAATATTATACTTGCCCAGCAAAATGAAATCAACCTGACACTGAAGCGCGGTGTGGTGGCTAAACGAAGCAACTTATACGCCTGGTTTCAGGATAAATCCGTAAAAGAAATCATCATTGACCTGTGCGATGACAAAGGCGACTCAGTAGTGCGATGGAAAGTGAACAGGGCGATGCCGCTGAAAATAGATGCGCCTTCGTTCAACGTCACGTCCAATGATGTGGCCTTTGAAAGCATTGAACTGATTGCCCAGGGTGTGAACATAGAATATTTTTAATTGACGTACATGGATGCATTAGACTTACTGAATCCGTCCCCGCCTCTAAGCCATAGGTTTGGCGTATTCTTTTTTGCTACCGGTGTGGTGCCAAACCCGGTTGATATACGGTTTCAAAAAGTTTCAGGACTGAATGCCGAAGTTACGCTCGATACTATAAACGAAGGGGGACAGAACACTTATGCACACCGGCTTCCCAAAAAGATAAACTATAACAACCTGGTGCTGGAAAGAGGAATGGTGCTGGGCTCCCCGCTGAATACGGAGTTTAACATCGCTTTTTCCTTCTTCCGGTTCAAGCCGTCTAATGTGCTGGTGACGCTGTTCAGCGAATACAGCCTGCCGTTAGCAGGATGGCTTTTTATGAACGCTTATCCTGTAAAATGGGCTATATCCGACTTCGATGCTCAGGCAAACGCTGTTGTCATCGACACTATGGAACTCGCTTACTCAAATTTTCAACTTGTAAAATTATAACATGGCAGTAGAAATAAGAGAACTGGTTATAAAAGCACTGATAGTAAATGATCAGAGTGATAAAAATTCGTTGTTGCAGGAATCATATACAGGCATGCAGAAAGACAAGCTGGTGCAGGAATGTGTGAACCAGGTGCTTAAAATAATAAAGAAAGGCAAAAACAGGTAAGATGGCAATATTGAATCTTTTCAAGCTGGAGAAACTACAGATAAAAGCTTTCAAGGATGAGGAAAGGAAAGCGCCCGAAACAGGCAGTTTGGAAGTGATGTTTAATCCTGAATCTTACACCGTATCATATGCGAACGAATACAGTAAGAAGCAGGCCATAGGCAGCAGCGGAAATGAAGTCACCTTTTCAAAAGGCAAAAACGCCGTGATTGCTTTCAAATTTATCTTCGATGGAACGGGTGTTGCCGATTCGGGTGATATCAGCTTTGTATTAAAGAAGAAGGATGTTTATAAAGAGGTGCAAAATTTTATAGCGCTTACCATATCAATCAACGGAAAAATTCATGAGCCCAATTTCCTTAAAATAAAATGGGGTGATCTTAACTTCAGATGCAGGCTTGAAAATGTTCAGATATCTTACACACTGTTTGATGAACATGGCAGGCCGTTGCGTGCAGAGCTGGATGCTACCTTCATCGGAGATTTAAAAACCTCGAAAAGGCTGAGAATGGAAAATAAATCCTCTCCAGACCTTACCCACAAAAGAATAGTGAAAGCATACGACACCCTGCCCCTGATGTGCGAGGAAATATACGGTTCAGGATTGTATTACCTGCAGGTTGCCAAAGCCAACCGGCTGGATGATTTCAGGAACCTTATTCCCGGTCAGGAACTGTTTTTCCCTCCATTAAAAAAGTAACGGATGCCTGTAGTAACTGCGTCAATAAAAAGCAACGGTGTGGAGGTAAATCCCGAATTCGAATTGTTATACATCGACATCAGAAACGAGTACAACAGGATACCCTATGGCGAACTGGGTTATATAGATGGTGATGTTGCCAACCAGAAATTCCCGGTAAGCGAAAGTGAACTGTTTGAACCGGGTAAAGAAATAGAGATCGGGTTGAAATATGAAGGGGTCGGGGGATCAGGCAAAACCGTTTTCAAAGGCATCGTTTTAAAACATTCACTTCAAATGAAAGGTGACGGATGTGTATTTGTTGCAGAGTTGAGTGATGCTGCCGTACGCATGACAGGCAGCAGGAAAGGCAACGTGTTTGAAGATGTAAAAGACAGCGCTGTAATTTCAAAGCTCGTACAAGTCAGCGGCTTGAAAACAGGCAGGATAGATACCACTTCGTATCAACATAAAAAGCTGGTTCAGTATTATAGCACAGACTGGGACTTCCTG
>CAXTDO010000265.1:0-7692 GCA_964242315.1 uncultured Flavihumibacter sp. | reverse complement strand
CCTTAACGAAACGACGCGAAATGTTGACAGCACTGGTGCCTAAAGAAGGCATCATAAGATTGAGCGAAAATTTTGAGGCCTCAGCTACCGAGTTCCTGGAAGCAGCAAAGAATATGGGACTTGAAGGCATCATTGCAAAAAAAGCAGACAGTGAATACCACCCGGGAGACAGGAGCAGAGAATGGCTTAAGATCAAGGTCAACAAAAGACATGAAGTAGTGATCGGCGGCTTTACCAATAACGAAGGTTCCGCTAAAGCTTTCAGCTCGCTGCTGGTAGGTGTTTTTGAAAACGGCAAGCTGCAATACACCGGAAAGATAGGTACCGGCTTTAGTAATACATTGCAGGATGAGATGATGAAATTATTTAAACCTATCATTACCGATAAAAATCCATTTAATATTGTTCCGGATGTTAATAAACCATCCAGGTTTCGACATAACCCCCCGCATGCTACAGTTACCTGGTTAAAACCATCTGTGGTTTGTGAAGTGAGCTATTCTGAAATGACAAGTGACGGTGTAATGCGCCATCCTTCTTTTGAAGGATGGCGTGAAGATAAAAAAGCCGCCGATGTTGTAAGAGAAGTGGCAACAGAAACCAGCGATATAATTGCTGATGAAAAGAAAACTAAGGCTGATAAGAAAGAACAACCTTCCAAACCTGCACCATCAAAAGCCGCAAAGCTGGTTAAACCTACCGGAGATACAGTACGTAAAAGCTTACTAAACCCCACTGATGAAGCACAGATACGCAAGGTAAACGGACATGATCTTAAATTCAGCAACCTGAGTAAAATCTACTGGCCCAAGGAAAAATATACCAAGAGGGATATAATCAATTATTATTACCAGATAGCTCCCTTCATACTCCCTTATTTATACAACAGACCTCAATCGCTTAACCGTTACCCCAATGGTATTACCGGCGAAAGCTTTTACCAGAAAGACGTTTCAGGCAAAGCCCCTGATTGGATCAAATTGTTTCCCTATCATACCAGCGACGATAAGGATAAAAATTTTATGGTAGGCACCGACGAAGCAAGCCTTCTTTATATGGCTAATCTCGGATGCATAGAAATGCATCCCTGGAACAGCACTACTGAACATCCTGAAAATCCCGACTGGTGTGCCATTGATCTGGACCCAGGCGAGAAGACCACTTTTGAACAGGTAATTGAGACTGCCCAGGTAACCAAAAAAATTTTAGATGCTATAGATGTGCCGGCCTATTGTAAAACATCCGGCTCTACGGGCATCCACATTTATATCCCTTTGCAGGCAAAGTATACTTACGATGAGTGCCAGTTATTTGCCAAATGGATCGCCACACAGGTTACGCATGAGTTGCCAAAATTTACTACCATCGAACGGATGACCGGTAACAGAAAGGGGAAGATGTATGTTGATTTTCTTCAAAACCGGCCTAAGGCAACACTAGCAGCTCCATACTCTTTACGTCCGAAGCCCGGAGCTACAGTATCAATGCCATTGCATTGGGAAGAAGTGAAGAAGGGTTTGAAGTTAAAAGATTTTCATATAGATAACGCAGTGGCGCGTGCCAAAAGCGAAGGTGATATTTTTAAACCGGTACTTGGAGAAGGGGTTGATCTGTTAAAGATCATGGATAAGATCAATGCATTGGAATAGCTTGTAAGTTTTTTAATTCTGAGAATCCTGCTTCCTTCTATATTACTTAATTCGAAGAGTTCATTAACCACAAGGGGCACAAAGGAAAACCCACAAAGTACACAAGGTTACTGCATTGATAGCTTCTCCTTGTGCCCTTTGTGGGTTTTCCTTTGTGCCCCTTGTGGTTAAAACCACTTTCACACGGTTATCTAACCCAGGATGTTTGAATTTAATAATTCATTAAGGACGCTGTGGTAAAAGAAACACTTTACTAACATTATACTAACAACAATTAAGAAAAGAATATTATTACTAAAAAATTTAGTAATCTTGTAATCTCTCCTATGCCCGATAACAAATCAGATATCATCGCTCAACTGCAAAAGGAAATACTTCCCTTACAAGGGTTCAGGCAATCGACAGCAGGCACTGCTGTTAATGTTGGATGGGGCCGGATAGATAATGCATTCCCTAACGGAACATTTCCATCAGGCGCGGTTCATGAATTTTTATGTTCAGGATCAGAAAATGGAGCAGCTTCCGGGGGATTTATAGCAGGCCTGATTGCCGCTCTTATGCAGAACAGGGGAGCATGTGTATGGATCAGTTGTTCAAGAACCATGTTTCCGCCGGCTTTAAAAAACTTTGGTATCGATCCTGACCGTGTAATATTCGTAGACCTGCAAAATGAAAGAGATGTACTCTGGGCTATGGAAGAAGCCTTGAAATGCGGCGCCCTTTCGGCTGTTGTAGGTGAGCTGCAGGAGATCAGCTTTTCCACCTCCAGGCGGCTTCAACTGGCCGTTGAGCAAAGCCGGGTAACAGGTTTTATCTTTCGCCAAAATCCACGTAATCTGAATACTACTGCCTGTGTTTCGCGATGGAGGATAACATCACTGCCAAGTGAAACAGAAGATGGCCTGCCAGGTCTTGGCTTTCCCCGGTGGAATGTAGAACTGTTAAAAGTCAGGAACGGCAGGCCGGGAAGCTGGCAGGTAGAGTGGGCAGCGGGAAAATTCAGGCATATTTCAACGGTTACCGAAATTATTCCTGAACAACAAAAGAAAACCGGGTAATATGCAAAAACGCTTTGTTTCTATCTGGTTCCGTCATCTTACCACAGACTGGTTTACCCTGCGCAACCCCGCTCTTCGTCAGGTGCCTTTTGTTTTAAGTATGCCCTTACATGGACGGATGACTATTACTGCTGTCAACATCCATGCACAAACGCAGGGGATAGATACAGGCATGGTGCTGGCAGATGCCAGGGCTATCATTCCAGGGTTAGAGGTGCTGGACGATAAACCTGAACTTACTATCAAATTACTTAAGGGACTTGCAATATGGTGCATCCGCTATACACCTCTTGCAGCCATTGACGAGCCCGACGGAATTATGTTAGATGTTACCGGCTGTTCTCATCTCCGGGGTGGCGACAAACCTTATCTAACAGAGATCATTACACGATTAAGAACACTTGGTTATGGTGTAAAGGCAGCAATGGCTGATACTATGGGCGCAGCCTGGGCTGTTGCACGGTATGTGCAGCGATCATCCATTATTGACAGTGCACAGCATATGGAAACCCTGCTTTCATTGCCACCGGCAGCACTTCGGCTTGAACCAGGCACTATAGAGCGATTACAGAAGCTTGGGTTTCGCCATATCAAAGATTTTATTGTTATACCCAGGTCTTCGCTTCGCAGGCGTTTTGGCCAGCACCTGATACAAAGACTCGATCAGGCTATGGGCCGGGAAGAAGAAGCGATCATTCCGGTGCAACCTGTTGAACCCTACCAGGAGCGATTGCCATGTCTTGAACCGATAGTAACGGCTACAGGTATTGAGATCGCCCTGCAAAGATTGCTGGATGCTTTATGCCTGCGTTTGCAACAGGAACAGAAAGGTCTTCGTAACGCATCGCTTAAGGGTTACCGTACAGATGGTAAAATGGAAGAGGTCAGTATCGGAACGAACCGGCCATCAAATAATATCGTCCATCTTTTCAAATTGTTTGAAACAGGGCTTTGTACCATTGAACCGGCGCTGGGTATTGAACTATTTGTACTGGAAGCCGGGAAAGTGGAAGACCTGTGCCCATTGCAGGAAAAGTTATGGGAGGGAACCCATGGATTGGAAGATAACAGGTTATCAGAACTGATTGACCGCCTGGCAGGCAAGATGGGTGCGCATGTTATCCACCGTTATATTCCTGATGAACATCATTGGCCGGAGCGGTCGATGAAACCTGCAGATTCTATTGATGAAAAACCGTCTTCACCCTGGAAAGATGAGAGGCCCAGGCCCCTGCAGCTTTTATCAAAACCCGAACCCATTGAAGTAACAGCTCCCATACCTGATTATCCTCCCATGTTATTCCGGTATAAAGGCAAGCTGCATACCATCAAAAAAGCAGATGGCCCCGAACGTATCGAACGCGAGTGGTGGCTTGAAGAAGGAGAACACCGCGATTACTATTGTGTGGAAGATGAGGAGGGGCATCGCTATTGGGTGTTCCGCTCCGGGCATTATTCTGAAGCGAAGGCTTATCAATGGTTTATGTATGGATTTTTTGCATAAACCTAAACCTATAAGGTCTTTAGGACCTTATAGGTTTAAAGGCGCGCTCTATGAATCTGTAGGGTTTAAAGCCCGAGAACTTTCGAAGTCTCCGAGTTAAAACCTAGCGAAGCTCGTCCGCTTCGCTGGTTTTAAAAACCTTATAGGTTAACATATGCACTATACCGAACTCCAAACCACCACCAACTTCAGCTTTCTTCGCGGCGCCTCGCATCCCGAAGAGTTAACTAGCCATGCAGCAACCCTGGGATATAAAGAAATTGCCGTTACAGACAGGAACAGCCTTGCCGGTATCGTACGCGCCCATGCTGGTGCAAAAAAAGCGGGCATCCGTATTATTGTTGGCTGCAGGTTGGACCTGCTTGATGGTCCCAGCCTGCTGGCATATCCTGCTAACAAAGAAGCCTATGCTCAGTTATGCTCTTTATTAACAGTGGGTAATCTGCGTGCTGAAAAAGGTGACTGTCATTTGTATAAATCGGATGTATACCAATATGCCAAAGATCTGAAACTGATAGCGATACCGCCCACAGAGCTGAATAAAAATTTTGACTTCGATACTTTGTTCATTGGGCAAATGCACGAATACAGGGATGCTTTCACACAAAACCTTTACCTGGCTGCCAGCCGCGCATACAATGGTACTGATTCAAAGCAACTGCACCGCCTGTCGCAATTATCGGCAAAGCTACAGGTACCGATGGTTGCTACAAACGATGTGCATTATCACGATCCGGCCAGGAGGCAACTGCAGGACATCGTAACATGCATTCGTGAAAAATGTACCATTCATACTGCCGGCTTTCGTCTTCATCAGAATGCTGAAAGGCACCTGAAGCCTATAGATGAAATGGTTCGGTTGTTCAATAAATATCCTGATGCTATCCGGCGCACACAGGAGATTGAATCAGCCTGCAGGTTTTCGCTCAACGAATTGAAATATGTATATCCTGAAGAGATCACCACTGAAGGCCGTAGTCCGCAGGAGGAATTAAAACTACTTACTATGGAAGGTGCCCTGCAACAGTTTGGCGGTCACATTCCCCCAAAAACAATTGCTGCCATTGATCATGAACTTACATTTATTGAACAGATGAGCTATGCACCCTATTTTCTTACCGTTCATGACATTGTACGTTTTGCCAGGCAGCAGGGAATCCTCTGCCAGGGCCGCGGATCTGCTGCCAATTCAACGGTTTGTTATTGCCTCGGCATCACTTCCGTTGATCCTACCAAAATCGACCTGCTTTTCGAAAGATTCCTTTCCTCTGCGCGTAACGAACCGCCTGATATTGACGTGGATTTTGAACATGAACGCCGTGAAGAGGTGATCCAGTATATTTACCGTAAATATGGCAGAGACCGTGCAGCTATTGTTGCCACCGTTACCCAGCAGCATCATAAGGGCGCCATCAGGGATGTTGGAAAAGCAATGGGACTATCCGTTGATACCATCAATCGTTTTTCGAGCTCCGTCTGGGAGTTTACCGATGAATGCTTTGAAGAAAAACAGCTTATAGAACAGGGACTCAATCCCAATGATAAACACCTTCGCAAGGTACTGCAGCTCACCCGGCAATTCATGGGTTTCCCCAGGCAGCTTGGCCAGCATACGGGCGGCTTTGTGATCACACAGGGTAAGCTTTCAGAGCTATGTCCCATCATGAACGCCCGCATGGAAAACAGAACCTGTATTGAATGGAATAAGGATGATATTGATACGCTGGGCTTTCTTAAAATAGATGTACTTGGATTGGGGATGCTAACGTGCATCCGTAAGGCTTTTGATAAGGTAAAAGAACATTATGCATTGGATCTAACGCTGGCCAATATCCCACAGGACGATCCGGTTGTTTATGAGATGATCTGCCGTGCAGATACCCTTGGTGTGTTCCAGATAGAAAGCCGCGCACAGCAAAGCATGTTACCCAGACTGAAACCCGTTCGCTTTTACGACCTGGTGATAGAAGTAGCCATTGTAAGGCCGGGACCTATCCAGGGCGACATGGTGCATCCCTACCTGCTTCGCCGTGAGAATGAAAATCTGGTAGAATATCCCTCAGAAGAATTGAAGGAAATATTAAAAAGCACCTTAGGCGTTCCGCTTTTCCAGGAGCAGGCGATGAAGATCGCTATTGTTGCCGCCGGTTTCACACCATCCGAAGCCGATGAACTGCGCCGCAGCATGGCAACATTTAAAGTAAAAGGGTTGGTGACCAAATTTGAAGAGAAGTTGATAAATGGTATGGTGAAAAACGGTTACACCCTTGAATATTCGCAACGTGTTTTCAAACAACTGGAAGGTTTTGGAAGCTATGGTTTTCCTGAAAGCCATGCGGCAAGCTTTGCACTGCTGGTATATGTTTCGTCCTGGATCAAATGTTATTATCCCGATGTGTTTGCCTGCGCATTATTGAACAGTATGCCGATGGGTTTCTATCAGCCTGCACAGATTGTTATCGATGCCCAAAAGCATGGGGTTGAAGTGAAGCCGGTTGATATTAATTACTCAACCTGGGATAACAGGCTGGAAGAAAAATCGGGCAGGTATCATGTGCTCCGGCTTGGCTTCAGGCAGGTAAAAGGGTTGCGCGAAGAAGATATGAAGCTTCTTGTAGCCGCACGAAATAAACTCTACTCATGTATTGAAGAATTGCGTAATACAGGCATATCCGAAGCAGCGCTCGAAAAACTAGCCGATGCGGATGCCTTCAGATCTATCAACCTCGATCGCCGGCAGGCATTATGGGAGGTGTCTGATAAAGACCGGCCTGTTGGATTTTTTACCGGCCAGCCCTCAGATGAAGCAATGGAAAATAAGGTGTCATTACCCGAAATGACCGCCTCTGAACATGTGGTACATGACTATGCGGCAACATCCCTTTCTTTAAAAGCGCATCCCGTAAGTTTTGTAAGAGAAAAACTGCAGCAGCTTCACATTGTATCAACGAAAGACCTTGCCGTCATTGCTGACGGAAAAATACTGCAGGTTGACGGACTGGTGCTGGTGCGGCAAAGACCAGGTACGGCAAAAGGCATCTGTTTCATGACCATCGAGGATGAGACAGGCTTTGCCAACCTGGTAATCTTTAAAAATCTATTTGAGAAATACAGGAAAGAGATCCTGCAATCGCGCCTGATAATGGTAGAGGGTCAGTTACAGCGTGAAGGCAAGGTGATCCATGTGATTGTAAAGCGTTGTTACGATCTTTCCAAACTGTTGCGTAATCTAACTGCGGCCAACAATGAAAACCTGCCATTACTAACATTATCACGTGCCGATGAAAAAACAATTCCTCCGGATCAAATTAAAAAAATACCATCACCGGAAGCATCAGTGAAAAAGGTTTTTCCTGATGCAAGGAATTTTAAATAGAGGTATGAGGTATGGGGTATGAGGTAAAACCCCGAAGGGTAACCGTCCCCTCCGTTGGAGGGGAAGTTATGTCCGCAGGACATAACGGGGGTGGGTATACGGGGC
>CAXTDO010000264.1:0-7711 GCA_964242315.1 uncultured Flavihumibacter sp. | reverse complement strand
TTGTATTGAAAAACCGATGCTAGCCTTTTGTACAGAAGGTAATGGCCTTTACTATGTTGAAGTGCTATGGTGGTAATATAACGGTGCTTCATAAATTCCACTTTCCAGTCTCCACGCATCAGGCCAGTAATTAATTCGGTTGCTGTAAGCTGATGGGCCTCCAGATGGGAAGGATGTATGATCTGAAGAAATTTCAGCAAGGTGAAATTCTTGTCAGGATAGCCTAACCATTTCTCTACACCATGAACGTGCTCAATACTACAATCGTGCAGGTTTATCACAAAAAAAAACCGCTCGTAGTGAAGTGTTTCTGCCAGTAATCTTACTTCATGATCTTGTTCGCGCTGTGATACCGTTTTAGAATATGCCGGTTCGGGCAGCAATTTTTCACTTAATGCTTTATACGAATCATAAATGGACTTAATGGTACCGTAGGTGGTATTGTTCATGATTTATTGAGTTATTTAAATAAGCAGGAAGTTAAACCGGTATCTACTTATCAGGACTTTCAAGTTCATTTTTAACAAGACTGATCAATTCATCAGCTTTTATGTTTACGCTACTATTTTTATTATTAACACTTTCTGTTAACTCCGCCCCTATCGTCTCATAATTCAAACTTAGTAAAAACTGAAAATAATGTTGAAGGGATCTTTCCTGCTGTACACTATCTATGAAAACCGCCTCTTCATTATCTGTAAGCCGGTTGTTGAAATAGGTGCATAAAAGATAATATTGATCCTCTGTACATTTGTCATATACAGGCAATGCCAGCATGCGGCTACAAATACGTTCCGTGCTTTGAAAGCAGTCCCACAACTGTTTCATCAATGCTTCCGGCTGTACCGCAGCAACGGCAATTATTTGTTCCAATGTAAAATGATCCATGTACTGCCATATAAAATAGTTCCTGCAGGTTCTTTCCATTTGATCGAGGGCCGCCAAGGCGGACGATTTAACCCTGTAATTGAAACCTAAACCTGAAGCCATCTTAGAACTATTATCCTCATCGTCCGGCCGCTTATCATCCTGTTTATTATACCAGAGTGCTAAAAGCTGCCGGAGATAATGCATTCTACCTGAGTCTGAAAGCCGCTGCTCCCAAAAAATCTTGTTATCTATTTTTAATTTTCCCGGGGTACCAGATAACGCTGCAACTGCCATGTCAAAAGAATTGTCTGCAATGTCATTCAACTCATTCTGGCCAAGCATCCAGGTTTGAAATGCCCACCTCTTTCGGAAAGATGCTCTGAAAGTTTGATCAAGATAACTTTTTATATCATCCTTCAAACCAACATCATTGTTGTTGAAGGATGAAGCCGGGACGGACTTCTTTTTAAAATATTTATAAAAGCCGGGTATCATATTTATAGAATCTTTCCTTTAGCGATGGCTTCCACTAAGATAGCTGTTTTTTGTTCAATAATTTTCCACCGTGCCTGTATGATCTTACCAAGTTCTGACAATTTAGCTGAAGCCGAGTGACTGATTAAATTACCTATCGTTCCACAAATATTCCGCATAGAAATTCCGATGATCACCAGCAAACCATGTTTATCAAGAAACCTGGGATTAGCCTTTAGGTACCATTGAACGTTTGGATCGCTGGATGACATAATCCGTTGTAGTAAGGCTTCATTAAATTTAACCTGAATGGGTACCTGAAGCGAGAAGGGATGCGCTTCATCGGGCAAATGATCGCCGGGGGCAAGAACGGTATGAATAACTTCCTGTACATAACCGGGTATTTGTTTGCCGGGCTTAGGAAAGATAAACGGTATAAACCGGCACAGGTCTCTAAAAATAAATGCATTGATTACAAAAGCGCAAACCCATATTGGGGTTACAGGATGCTTCAATGCAAAACGAATAAATTTAATATACAAATCATATGTATTGTGAAGGCCCTTACCCTGGAAGTCTATGGTTAATCCAGTTGCCGAGCGGGCTATAAAAGCTCTTTTACCATTTATAGCGGTGGCGTAAAAAAAAGCGGCAGAGAATCCGGCTCTTACCTGGTTATGATAAAAGCAGGTGAAGTCTATCTCAATGAGGTCCTTTGAAAAATACATTTCCCGAAATCTGCTATAAGTAATTTCAGGATCAATGGTATCTTTGTAAACTCCATACAGATTAAGGATCAACTTGCTTTCTTTGTTGAAAATTTTGATGCTATTTCTTTCTGCTTTCAACGGGATATTTCTCATAAAACCATTTTTTAAAGGATGATTGCATAGCGCTCTCATTACTTTATTAGCAAACAGGAAAAATTATCATCTTAATTTTAAAAAATTTTAGAAAATTATTTTTTATCTCAAATTGACAGTGTAAGCAGATGATTTTTTAGAGTTGTTGCTATTAATAAATGAAAGATTTTCTTAAGGCGATATTTTTGTTAATTTCAAAACAAATATGCCTTAACCGAGATATGAATTGTACTGAAATTAACAACCCTGAACTGTTGGTGCATTATTTTAGAATGGATGACGAGCCAACCATAACAAGAGTGCTTAATTGCTTTCGTAAAGAATACTATGAATATCTTTTGAGATTTTCTTATAAAAAAGTTTTTAGTAAATGGACTATACCAAAA
Organism: uncultured Flavihumibacter sp.; assembly: GCA_964242315.1. Lineage (GTDB taxonomy): Bacteria > Bacteroidota > Bacteroidia > Chitinophagales > Chitinophagaceae > JADCRZ01. Next base: position 5,118 of record CAXTDO010000264.1, on the reverse strand, counting down.
TATATGGAAGCCGAGCTGCAAATGGAAGCTTTCAATACCAGCCTCAGCTCGTTTTATTTATATATTCGTGAAAAGGGATTTGAGCAACGGGGAGCCACCGTAAAAACATTGTTTTCAGCATTTTATATCAGAAGACTTAATGGCCAGGCCAAAATACTTACCAACAAACTTAAAAAACACCTTAGCAGTGATGCTCCGGAAGGCGCTGCCGCCAAGGCGCTGTCAGTCACGGATTTCCAGACGGAGAAAGAGAAAAGGGAATGGGAAGAAAGAAGATTTGCATTATTGGATACAGCTTTTTCCCAACTGAGTGAACGTTGCAGTAATCTTCTTCTGTGGCGTAAACTTAAAGGGCAGTCTAACGAGGAAATCGCTTCCCAATTGACCTCTTTAGCCGCTGACAGCGTAAATAACGAAGTATATAAATGCTTTATGCGGCTAAAGAAAATTGTTGACAGCCTTCAAAAAGACGACGAATTATGGAATTAACCGAAGAACAGTACGAGCGTATTCAGAAATATGCCGATGGCGATATGAATCCTGAAGAGCAGGAAGCATTCCTGCATGAAGTGAACGGTAATATTGAAATGCAAAACTCCCTTGACCTTGAACTGGCCATAAGGGAACATCTCTTTTCCTCAAATCAAAACACCGCTGCCATTACTGAACAAAAACAATATAACCGCTTCGATGATCCGGATTATATCAGGTCGCTTATTAATAAGTCTGGCGTTGAATACCAGCAAAAAAAAAATATTGAAACCCGGCCGGAAAGCTTGCTTAACAAAGCGCCTGTAAGTTTCAAATTATGGCCTTCCATTGCAGTAGCAGCCTCTGTAATATTGGTGGTGTCTGTTTTGTTATGGCTGTTTTCTACAAATTCTTCTTTACCAATTGCTGACAAGCCGGAAGATTCCGTCCTTCAAAAAAAAGACAGCGTAAACAATAAGGAAGGTAAGGATTCATTAAAAATCATAACGATGCCTGAAAAACAAATTAACTATGCCAGGCTGTATAATAATGCTTATAAGAGAGATGATGCTCCTGCTGAAGTTCCGCAATTACTTGCCGATGCAATGCTTGACTATGAAGACGGTGATTACAGAAAACTCCAGAATTATAATTTAAATAATTTCCCAAGAACCCGCGGAGAGCCAGTCAGTGATCAAAAAAGCCAGCAGTCTGTACGCGAATTAGGCCACTATTATAAAGGAATCTCTTTTATGGAAACAAAAGGTGAAGCAAAAGCAATTACAAACCTTAACTGGGTAATCGATAGTGCTTACAATCCGCAGCTACGTGGAAAAGCACAGTGGTACCTCGCACTTTTAAATGTAAGAAAAGGCAATAAAAAGGACGCTATTGATTTGTTAGAAGCTGTTGCTGCTAATAATAAAATAAAGCCATATAACAGTAAAGCGATCAAATTGCTACAGTTATTGAAGTAGCGTGTTAGAGGCTGTTAATCGAGCCATTCAAATAGTTTTTTTAACCACAGAGGGCACAGAGGAGGAAACGCAGAGGGCGCAGAGAAATCCTCTGCGTCCTCTGCGTTTCCTCCTCTGTGCCCTCTGTGGTTAAAAAAACTTACAACGATACCCACTACAATTCAATACATAGCTTCATACTTAACTTAAAACAAGGGGGGGTTAATCAGGGAAATGTACAGTATATATACCCGTTATAATAGGTGTATACACCCCCAATATTTACAGCCATTCTCACCTTGATACGGGCAAAAGAAAATGGCAATTTTACATTCATAAACAAACAAATAAAAAAATTCTAAAAAGCACAAACATGAAAAAGATCTCCATCTTAGCAACAGTAATCCTCGGTACTACATTCGTAATCAGTAGCTGTAGCAAAAAGGCTGACGTTCAGTCAGGTAATGGTAATGAACTTACTCCTAATGAAATAACAATGATTAAAGATGCTGGCTTAAATCCAACAGGCGCCATCCGCACTGATGACGGCTATTTAATTGAAGGCGATATCGCGCTCACGTCAGCAGAGCTTAATGAACTTAACGGTAATAACGGACCTGAAGTGATTGTAGGAAATACAGAACAATACCGCACCACAAATCTTGTTACCGGCTTACCCCGCGTTATAAGAGTTAAATATGTCGGAAGCAAGAGCAGTGTTTCCACAGCATTAACCAATGCAGTTGCACGGTATAACGCGCAGTCTTTGTTGCTTACTTTTCAGAAAGTAACATCCGGCTCAGCTAATATTACTATCTCAGATGTAAGTGGCGTAAGTTACATTGCATCTGGAGGTTTTCCAAGTGGTGGAAATCCCTATAGCTCAATATTATTCAACACAGCTTATTCAACCTGGAGCAGCACAACCCTTACCTCTGTCATCGCACATGAAATCGGCCATTGCATCGGCATGCGTCATACAGACTATATGAACCGTTCTTACAGTTGTGGCGGCGCTTTTTACAATGAAGGAAGTGCAGGTGTTGGCGCCATCTGGATCCCTGGAACACCTACAGGCCCTGATCCTAATTCATGGATGCTGGCCTGTATTGGAAACGGCGTTAACCGTCCCTTCAATGCAAACGATATCAAAGCGCTTAAATACGTGTATTAATATTAACCCCTTTCCCTTTCCGTATAATCCCTTTCTTAAAAAGAAAGGGATTATATTTTGTATATTTAAGAGTATATCTAAATAATGCTCCGGGTATAATCATATTTAAGACTTATGCTTCTTTTAAACATGGTTCCTGTTGAATATAAATTTATTTCCTTATTCTGTAAGGCAACTTCTTTGTGGGCAATTGCCCTCTTCATTCAGCCATCGATTGTAAACGCACAGCTACCTGTTCATTACGAAAATCTTTTCGACAAATACCGTGTTAACACAACAGACACCAACAACACGTTTTATATATTGAAGTATGATGGTGAGTGCGCAGGACTTCATGATCTGAAAATAACAAGAAGAATCAATAGTACTACGGCCATCATAAACCTGAACGAGCAAAAAATAAATCTTTCTGCGGTAAGCTGCATACAAAAACTTTCCCCGGCAAATAACAGATGGAAGTTATCTTCTTCACTGGAAGAAAAAGAAACTGCCTTGTTAAAGCAAAACGACAATCAGACTTTCTCCATCACGGCTGATGATATAAACCTGGTGCTGCAACATCTCACGCAAAAAAAAGTAGTGTTCAAAGTAGTTGCAGTTTTTAGCGACGCCCGCTCGGCAGTTATACAGTGCACGGCTGCCACATTGTTTCAAACGTGTTTAGCCGAACCGGGTTTATTATTTGCCGATCTCTATGTAGCCCCTCAAACTGATGTTTTAATCAGTGGCTATAACCGTAACATCAGTAATATAAGTCTTGCAGATTATTTTTTGCCTGGAGCAAATGGCAACGGAATCATCATGGGCATCAAAGAAAGAACCATGGATGAAAAAGATATTGATCTGCAAAAACGCGTTCAGGCTTCAACGTTAGCTTCTACCGATAAAGATTTTCATGCCACTACTGTTGCTACTCTGGCCGGAGGTGCAGGTAACAGCTTTTACTCAGGCAAGGGAGTAGCGTGGAAGTGCAGCTTCTTTCCTTCTTCTTTTACCAACCTGTTTCCAGACAGCACCAATCTCCTCAGGCAAAAAAACGTAACGGTGCAAAATCATTCTTATGGCACACAGATTCAACCGTGTTATGGAGCAGAAGCTGTAACCTATGATGTTCAAACGGCACAAAACAATACGCTGGTGCACATATTTTCATCGGGCAATCGTGGCACAGAAGCTGCTACTGCCGGCACTTTTGCTAACCTTAACGGCTACGGAAACCTTACCGGTAACTTTAAGATGGCTAAGAATGTAGTTACCGTAGCAGCCGTGGATACCGGAGGTAATTTAGCCGCATTCAGTTCCACAGGGCCTCTTTATGATGGGAGGCTGGCTCCACAAATCACCGCACTGGGTCCAAACGGAACTTCTGAAGCATCGCCCCTGGTAAGCGGCGCTGTTGCAGTGCTGCAGCAGGTATATAAAGATAGTAACGCGCAGGCCGTTCCGGCTGCTTCATTAATAAAGGCCATTTTATTCAATTCCTCTGACGATATAGGCAGCAAAGGAATCGACTACCGGTCGGGCTTTGGATTATTAAATATTTACGGCGCATTAAACTGCCTGCAGCAAAAAAAGTATGATGGCCAGGAGCTGCAGCAAATGCAGGTATGGACGAAAAACATCACCCTCCCTCCACAGGCAGCTAATTTAAAAGTTACTTTATGCTGGACGGATACCGCCGGTCAGGTAAACACTAACAAAGCGCTGGTAAATGACCTTGACCTTGAAGTGGTGGAACTTAAGTCCGGAACCATTTACAGGCCCTGGGTCTTAAGCCTCTACCCCAATGTAGACTCATTAAAGAAATTACCTGAAAGAAAACTAGACTCGTTAAATACCGCAGAGCAGGTTTCCATAGAATTACCTGCTTCGCAACAATACCAGGTTAAGGTAACAGCCAGACAGGTACAAACTGTTGGTAAACAACCGTTCTATATTGCATACAGTTGGGATACCCTTAATACGCTTAGATTTATAAATCCCGTTCATCCTGAAGATGTTAACAGAAAGGAACATTCCAGTATTAAAATACAATGGAAAACAGCAGTGGCCGATACCAACACCACTGCCAGTTTGTTTGTAACTTTTAACGATGGACAAAGCTGGCAAATAATTGGTTCCGGTATAAAAATATACCTGCAGTCATTTAACTGGCTGATGCCTGATACCACTGTTATTGCACAGTTTCGTATAAATTGTCCTTTTGGTGTTTTCTACTCTTCGCGTTTTGTAATTGCACCGCTTACTACGGTTAACGTAGATTATTTATGTAAAGATGCGCTCCGGCTGTCGTGGCAAAAAAATGTATTGGCCGACACTTACCAGGTAACGGCCCTGGGAGATAGTGCTTTTATTAAACCGGTGTTGAACGTAACAGATACATTCGTCGTAATCAACAGAAGTCTCCATGCTGAAAATGTTTATGCAGTGCAACCTTTACTTGCAAACGGCCTGCAAGCTCCCAGAAGCTTAGCATTGGATGTACGCAACCAGGGCGTTAACTGCTATTACAAAACG
>CAXTDO010000263.1:0-7713 GCA_964242315.1 uncultured Flavihumibacter sp. | reverse complement strand
AAGAAATATAGCGGCCCGTACTGTTGTTCTAAACACATACCTTTTTCCTTCTTCAACTGATTGAACCGGGTTATTGTCCAGTTCTCTTGAGATTGTTCTCATCCGCCATCCAAGTAGTATCCACAAGCCGATGCTTAGTACTGTCCAGATAGTAAAGAAAGTAGGATTAAGGAATCCGCTTTTGCCTTCCAGTATCTTGTCTCCTTTTGGAGTTAACCAATGGTAGATATGATGTTGATGACCAAATACGAGTGACATTAAAATGATAAAAGCAATAACTCCCAAGGGGATAACGGCAACGGAAATGGCTTCAGATACTCTTCTAAAACTCATCTGCCATCCTCCCATGGCAAGCGTAGTAGCACATATAAAGAACATAGAGGCATTTACCACCAGCAAAAAATATACGCTGTTCTGCAACAACATCGACCAGAATCTTACCTGAGCATGCTCATCACCTGTGCCGTATACAAAATAGCCAATCAGTATACACAACAGGCCGATGCCGGATAAAGAAAGTGACCAGGTTTTATACCTGCCGCTAACTTGAAATTGTTCTTTTAGAGCCATTCTGAGTAATTTATAATCAAGAGATTAATGAACACTTATTTTTTTGTCTTGGTAGAATCTGTGCCGCCCTTTTTTGTACTGGTTGAATCTGACCCACCGCCCGACGAGGTTCCACCTGAAGCACCGCTTTTAGCTGCTAGTTGTTTTGATTTTACATAATGAACAATTCGCCAGCGTTGGCTTGTTGTTAGTTGTGAGCCATAAGGACCCATCTGGCCTTTGCCATAGGTAACAGAATAGAATATCTGACCTTCCGGCATTACAGAAACAACAGCATCTCCTACAAGATTTTTTGGTGCAGCGCTGTATGGACCGTTGCCGCCATTGTATAACGGACCATTACCATCCAGATTCGGTCCATGACAAATACCGCAATTGATAAGATACATTCTCTCAGCTTCTTTCAACTGCACGGAATCCAAGCCGGGTAGCGGGTTTACAACCTGCCTGGAAGCTACATAATTAACACTGTCTCCGTCTGCATCTCTTGGAATAGGAAAAGGAAACACTTCTCCTCTTTTTATTGTACCGGCAACCGGCATAGCGGTATAATTGATGTTTTGAGCTGCCAGCATTTCGTGTGGAGCATAAGTTTCATAAGCCCGGCTATAGGCCATATCAGGCATGTATTCTCTTCCACGCGTACGCTTTACATCACTACAGCTTACTGTAATAAGGACGGCCATTAAAACAAAAGATATGACGGATAACTTCTTCATCAGTAGTTGTTAAGTTCGTTCAATTAAACTGTTATAATTCCCCTTTTCTCAAACGGCTTGCTTTCTCTGTCATATCTTCCAAGCCACCAGCCTGTTTCAGCTTCCTGAACATTTGTTTCTACAGAACCTATGCTGTTTAAGAAACCGGTTACTTCTGCATCATTGGTTTTAGCGGTACACTCTATTACCATCACAAACAGGTCATCGGTAGCGCGCAAATGAAAATGATGTTTCTTAACAAATGGCGCCATCTGGCAGAGATAACAAAAAGTAAGCACCATACCCACTGCAGCAAACAAAACGGTTAATTCGAATGTGATGGGTATCCAGGCCGGAAGCGCAAAGTGAGGTTTACCTCCAATATTTAAAGGCCAGTCTGATGTAAAAACCCAGGTCATACAGGAAAGTGCCGTTATGGTTCCTGAAATACCGTAAATAAAGCCAGCAGTGTGCAGGCTTGTATCACGAAGGCCCATTGCTGTATCCAGGCCATGAATAGGCATGGGAGTATAGATGTCGTAGATCTTATAACCGGCTTTACGAACTTTTTTAACAGCCGGAAATAAAACGTCTTCATTATCAAAACATCCTACAATAAATTTTTTTACACTCATATGTTGAGGTTCTTTTGTTTGTACTAATGATGCGCACCATGTGTTTCGGCGTAAAAAACTTCCGCCTTTTCTGTTTCTATTCCGTCCATCTTTTCTTTATAATTTTCACCGGATTTCTTAAGAATATGCTTGATTTCAGCAACAGCAATTACCGGGAAGAACTTGGCAAACAGGAAGAAACATGTAAAAAACAATCCAAAGGTTCCCATATAAAATCCTACTTCCCAAATAGAAGGGGTGTAGTAAGTGGCCCAGCTACTGGGAAGATAATCCCTGTATACAGATGTAACAACAATTACAAAACGTTCGAACCACATACCTATGTTAATCAGGATAGACATGAAGAAAGTTACAGAGATGCTCCTTCTCATTTTACGGAACCAGAAGATTTGCGGCGAGAGTACGTTACAACCCATCATCAGCCAGTAACTCCACCCATAAGGAGAGAACGGATTGGCCCTGTTCTGACTGAATGCATACCACTCATAACCATTCTGACCGTACCAGGCAATAAACAGTTCAGTAAGATAAGCCACACCTACTATAGAACCGGTTAAAAGAATTACTTTATTCATCACGTCGATGTGATTTAAAGTAATATAATCTTCAAGTGCCAGCACTTTACGTGTGATGAGCAACAACGTTTGCACCATGGCAAAACCTGAGAACACCGCACCTGCAACGAAATAAGGTGGAAATATTGTAGTATGCCAGCCCGGAATTACTGAAGTGGCAAAGTCAAATGATACAATTGTGTGAACGGATAATACAAGTGGGGTACTCAACCCGGCAAGTACCAGCGACAGGCTTTCATGACGTTGCCAGTGTTTGGTACTACCAGACCAGCCAAATGATAAAAGCCCGTACATGAACCTTCTCCATTTCAATTTTGCACGGTCGCGAACAGTAGCTAGATCGGGTAGCAAACCGCTATACCAGAATAATAATGAAACGGTAAAATAAGTTGATATGGCGAATACGTCCCAAAGAAGGGGTGAGTTGAAATTTACCCATACCGGACCACGGGTGTTGGGGTAAGGCAGGATGAAAAATGCCAGCCAAACACGGCCCATATGAAAGATAGGAAATTGACCGGCGCACATAACGGCAAAGATAGTCATGGCTTCTGCAGCGCGGTTAACCCCGGTTCTCCATCCCTGCCTGAACAACAGCAGGATCGCGGAGATTAGGGTCCCTGCGTGACCGATACCTACCCACCACACAAAGTTGGTGATATCCCAACCCCAGCCAATCGTTTTATTAAGGTTCCACTGACCGATACCATAAATTACTTCCATGGTAACAGATATTGCTCCGAATGTTAGCAATCCTACTGCTATCAGGAAGCCTGTCCACCATAACTTGCTTGGTTTTGCTTCTATGGGGCGTATAATGTCTTCAGTGATCTGGTGATAATTCTTATCACCGATCACTAATGCTTCTCTGGTTTGCGATTCGTACCTTACTGATGCCATACTATATTAAGCTTTTATCTGTTATTCAATATCTGAACAGCAGTGTTGAATACTATTAAGAATGCGTCTTATCATCCGTTGCGCTTTTTTGTTCCGGATACCTGTTATGTTGTCCTTCTTCCGCTGTCAGCATATCCGTATTCCTTATTTTAACCATATAATTGATGCTGGGCAAAGTATGTATTGGTTCCAATACATAAAACGTACGGTTAGGATTATCTTTTCTTATATTACTTACTATACTTTCAGTATTGTTTACATTGCTGAATTCTATGGCATTTGTAGGGCAAGCCTGCTGGCAGGCAGTGTTGATATCATCATCCACCAGGGTGCGGTTTGCTTTTTTAGCATTCAGCTTGCCTGCCTGTAAACGCTGTGCACAAAAAGAGCATTTTTCAATTACACCACGGCTGCGTACTGTTACATCAGGATTCAAAACCATCCTTGTAAGATCATCGTTCATCATAAACACTACATCATCCAGCTTGCCAATGATGCTTTGATCCTGGTTATTAGGAAAACTGTCGGCGCCGGTGTAATCGGCCCAGTTAAAGCGCCGCACTTTGTATGGGCAGTTATTAGCGCAGTATCTTGTACCGATACAACGGTTATAGATCATCTGGTTAAGTCCTTCGCTGCTATGGTTAGTGGCTGCAACCGGACAAACGTTTTCGCACGGAGCATTTTCGCAATGCTGGCAAAGCATAGGCTGAAAAATCGTCTGCACGCTTTCAGGATCATCAGGGTTACCGCTGAAATACCGGTCTATCCTCATCCAGTGCATTTCATGCCCTCGCATTACTTCATGTTTACCAACTACGGGTATATTATTTTCAGCGTTACATGCTACTACGCAGGTGCCGCAGCCAATACAACTGTTCAGGTCAATAGACATCCCCCACTTGATACCAGGACGAGATAACATGTTCTCCGGATATAGTGTACCCTGTTTATCAAACTTTTCTAATCCACCCCAGGGCTTTAATTCTTCTGCCCGTTCTTCAAGTGTTTCAGCAGGATGTTGTTTGAATTCTTCCAGCGTTCTTTCCTTCACTACTTCATGACGGCCTTCATAAGAACGATGCGACTGGGTAATGGCCATCCTGTATTTTTCACCGGTTGAGGTAATGGTAACATCACCTGCAACAAAATCAGTGGTAGTTCCATTAAAATTCACCAGGTTAAATACATTCTGACCTACGCCGGCGGCAGCCCTTCCTATATTTTTTTTAGTATCGTCGTCTTTACCACTGGCGCTTTTTCTTCCATAACCTACTGCAATGGCAACTGTCTGGTTATTCATACCAGGTATGATGATCGCAGGTAAGATAAGCGTTTTGCCTCCGGCTACAATTTTTACCTCAGGCTTTTCTGGACGCACTTCATAATTATCAGCCTGGCGGCGGTCCTTAATATCAATATCAAATAATTTTTTAGCCATCACCGGAGATACCATCACATAGTTATCCCAGGTTGCTTTTGTTATCGGGTCCGGAAGTTCCAATAACCAGGGATTATTAGCTTGTCTTCCGTCGCCCATTGCTACGTTCTGGTAAAGGATCAGTTCCACCTCACCGCCCTTTTTCATGCCTGATATCGCAGTCATCGCAGGTGTTGCACCGGCGCTGTTAAAAGAACCCGGCGTTGGTACAGTGCTGCCCGCAGCAGGTTCAATAACTCCATCCTGCAGGGCTTTACTGTAAGCCTCTGCGCTTCCTAATTTACCGGTCCAGTACTGTCTGAAATAAGCATCATAGGTAGCGGGATTTCCGCTCCATTTTAACAACGAGTCCTGAAATTGTCTTGTTTTAAACAGAGGTTGTATGGTAGGCTGCATCAAACTGAAGTAGCCTGATTTAGGTTCAGCATCTCCCCAGCTTTCAAGAAAGTGATGTGAAGGAATTACATATTTACAAAGTTCACTGGTTTCGCAAACCCTGTCATTTAAAGACACCGAAACCTTTACTTTGGCAAGTCCTGTTTTGAAGCTTTCTGCATTATAATAATCGTAAACAGGGTTAGCATCATATACTAACAGGGTTCCTACTTTTCCGGCGTTCATGTCACTAACCAGCGCAATCATCTCACTGTCTATCCCCTGCTTCGTTAATAAAGGTGAAGACCGTAGAACAGTAGTTCCAACGGCTCCAATGGCTTCATTTATGGAGTTAACTATTATCTGTATATTAGGATTATTGATGCCGCAAACAACCAGCCCCTTACCTTTGTTTGCAACCAGTTCTTTTGCTACTTTCTGGATTCCCCTGGTTAATTTTTCATTGCTGAAGCCTGCTACTGCCTGACCGTTTATTGCGTTAAGCAAAGCCAGTGCAACGCTTCCTGTTTCAGAAGGCTTATGAGTAAACCTTTCGTCTGCATTGGCACCGGTTATGCTCATCATGCTTTCAAACTGGTAGTGTTTACTCATGCCGATATTCTTCTCATTGATCTTTCTGCCGGCAACGTAGTCTCTCTGAAATTCTATAGGGCTTAGCCATGTGCCAAGAAAATCTGCTGCAAGGCTTACTATTACCTTTGCCTGATCAAACTTATAAGAAGGTATGGACCTGCTTCCGTACGATGTTTCACTTGCTAACAATATGCCGCTATAAGAGATTGCGTCGTATTGAACGTGACGGCTTCCGGGGTATTTATCAAGAAATTCTTTAATAATTTGTTTTGTGCTCGGAGAATTGATAGTGCCTGTCAGCAATGCAAGTGGTGCGCCGGCACCTGCGATTGCCTGAGCAACCATTTTATCGAATGCGTCGAAAGTACTAACTTCTTTACCGCTTGCCAATGGAAATCTCAGGCGGGCGGTATCATAAAGATCTAATACGGAAGCTTGTACCCGCGCCGAAGTGCCGCCGCTTGTAAAAGTAGACATGGTGTTACCTTCCAGCTTAATAGGCCTGCCGTCTCTTACTTTAGCTACCAGTGGAACAACATCGCCACCTGAAACATAGGTAGTAGCATAATAGTTAGATTCTCCCGGTAATAAATCCTGGGGTTTGTTCAGGTAAGGTATCGATCTTCTTACCGGCATTTCACAACTGGCTACAGCCATAGCTGCTGCAGTACTAAATCCGAGATATTTCAGAAAGTCCCTGCGGGGAGTAACTTCATCCAGTAATCCTTTTCCTTCCAATTCTTCGAATGGCAAATCAGATTTGAATTCATCTTCACCACTCTTTTTATGTTCATCTGAGTTTGTGAACTCGCCAAAACTTTGCCAGTACTTTTTTTGCTCCATAGTTATTAGTTATCAGGTGGCCGGTTGGTGTTTAATCACCCACAGCCGCATCAATTTTAATAAAAAGCCATTCATCCCGTATTGAAATATCCTACTGATTAATAATGGCATTTCTGGCATTCCGTTCCTCCGATCTTTTCTACCGTAACACTGTCGGAGGGATTCTTTTTAAGATCTTCATGGAACTTTTCGTAAATGCTGTAAAATTTATTAGAAGTAAACTGCACTTTAGATTCACGGTGACAGTTAACACACCATCCCATGCTTAAATCTGCAAACTGGTATACCTCGCCCATTTCTGTAATAGGTCCGTGACAGGTTTGGCATTGCACTTTACCAGCCGTAACATGCTGTGAATGATTAAAATATACGTGATCAGGTAAGCTATGAATTTTTACCCATTCAACAGGTTTGCCTTGTTTTGAATATTTTCTGCCATCCCAACCGGCATACTCGTATAATTTTTTTATCTCCGCAGTACCGTTGATTTCAGTGCCATCTTCATGATATAATTTTCCTGCACTGCCTCCGTATTCGCTGATGTTCATATGGCAGTTCATACAAACATTTACAGATGGGATATTTGCCTGTTTGCCTTCCTGCGCTGAGCCATGACAGTACAAGCAACTGATCTGGTTTTTGCCTGCATGTACTTTGTGTGAGTAATAAATCGGTTGAACAGGCTGGTAGTTCTTGGTGCGGCCCAGGCCAATAGCTCCCTGGATGGTATAATATCCGCCTATAACAAATATAATGAGGGTGATTAAGTAGATGTATGCTTTGTTTCTGTAAAAAGGCACCGGTTCTTCTGCACGAACGCCTTCAACATCGTCAGACAATTTTTTTAAATTGCTGTTGACCTGTAATAATATCAACGCTATCACGGCCATGATCAAAGTGAGGATACCAAAGAGTAAGGAATTGTCTTCCGATTGGGCTTTTTCATCCGGAGTGCCACCACCACCGCCTCCTACTGCATCTCCCTTAGGTGCAGCCGAAGCTTTAACAACATAATCAGCAATTGCATCGATGTCTTTATCAGACAAAGTAGGGAAGGCAGTCATCATCGCATTATACTGCGC